>NZ_ASPS01000034.1:0-14809 GCF_000517865.1 Paenibacillus sp. FSL R7-269 | reverse complement strand
TTGGTGTTGGTGTTGGTGTTGGTGTTGGTGTTGGTGTTGGTGTTGGTGTTGGTGTTGGTGTTGGTGTTGGTGTTGGTGTTGGTGTTGGCGTCGGTGTTGGCGTCGGTATTGGCGTCGGTAATGGTGTTGGGGTTGGTATTGGTGCTGGTGCTGGTGCTGGTGCTGGTGCTGGTGTTACTGCTGGTAATGGGGTTGGGGTTGGTATTGGTGCTGGTGTTGGTGTTGTTCCTGATGCTTCAGCTTTAGCTTTGTCTATAGCTTCTGTTGCTGCATAGGATCCGACTACAAGATCGGCGCGAGTAGCAAGCTTGGCTCCATCGTTGCCTAGATCAATACCGCTCACTTTGGCAACATCTAAGTAACCCTGATACCATGGAGTCGTCGTTTGCACCTCAGATTTTTTACCAAACCCCTTAACTAGCATTGTAGCAAGCTGCCCAGTAGTTACGTTATCCTTTGGTGCAAATGTGGTGTCCGTCATGCCATTAATGATTCCAGCTTTTTTTGCCGCTTCAATAAACGGAATTGCCCAAGCCGAAGAAGCATCCGTATCGTTCACATCTTTAAAGGACGAATTGGCTCCCGGCTGGACGGTTAAGTCAAAAATTTTAGCTACAAGTTTAGCAGATTCCGCACGCGTCATGTTTCCCGTAATATCAAATTTGTCGGTGCCATTACCTTCTATGTATCCCTTGGCTAGCAATGCATCAATTTTGGCAAGAAGAGACGCATCCAGACCTGCCAAATCTGTAAAATCTTTAGAAGTCTTTGTAGGTGGCGAGGTATCCCCTGCTGCGGCAACTACACCTGGAATGAGTAAGCAAGCTACTAACGATAGAAGAATCGATTTTGAAACTTTCCTTTTCATAGAAAAACGCTCCTTAATTTATTTTTTTAAGTGTAAATCTGACTTAAGGCTTATATCGGCATTTAATTTAAATTTAAATAGATTTTCGATGAAAAATATTCTACGCCCCGGGGTTATTTAGCAGCTGGTGACTTTAAGGATAGTTGGGCATTCTCAACAGGAACCCTCAAAAATTCTTATCGATGCCGAATCTCGGTCTCAGAAATTTTGTGGCATAGGAACGGAAGAGCCATGGCCCTGATTTTTCGCCGATAGACTCGTTAAGCTGAACCGTATCGTAAGTAGTGGTAAAGCAGAGGATCGAATTGAGGGTGGAAGCTGCAATGCTCTATCTGCGGATAGGGGCGTAAATGCTCCACAGATGTGGAGTGCTGTGTGTTGCTTACGCGAATATAAGAAATACGTAGGAGATGAGGGTAAATATGATTAAAATAGATGGTCTTTACAAAATTACGAATGAAAAGATCACGCCTCCCCACTGTCCTAGCTTTTCGGGAATTGTTGCCGGCCAGTGCAAAGGAGATTTATGGGTTGATAATGCTGAATATCCCACTGTTGCAATTGCAAACTCTTATCCAGTTGGGGGATTTGCTTTTTTAGGTGAAATCAGATCCCAAGAGACATACAACACAATTTTAGCATTTGTTTATGAAGAATTATTCCCACTGCTAAAGTTGAGAAAGATAGACTGCTTTGAGTTTTCAATTGAAAGCGAGAATTTAAGAAAACATGTTTTGGAGATGTTTTCAACCGAATCTATACAAAGCGAAAAAGAGTTTCATTACAGAAAAAATGAGAGGTACCCTAAACAGATTAATCTGCCTGAACAATATTCCGTACATGAAGTTAATTCTGAATTATGGAATCTGATAAAAGAGAGGAAGATTGAAAATCAAGAAATGCTTACTGAACGAATACTAGGGTCTTGGGAGAGCATAGACGACTTTTTTAATAAGAGCCTAGCTTTTTGCATCATGTGTGTTGATAAAATTGTTGCTGTTATTGTTGGAACTGCCAGATTTAATCGTTATATTGCAATTGACATTGCAACAGAGGAAGAACACCGAAAAAAGAGTCTCGGGCAGATACTTACTCAAACGTTTGTTAATGAATGTATAGAAAGAGGGTTACTGCCCCAATGGTCATGTGTGGAGTCCAACCTTGCTTCTAGAAAACTTGTTGAAAAAGCGAATTTTAAATTTCTAAAGCAAAACGATGTGTATTGGTTTAATATATAGTCACTTGAAAAATGGAGATTTCCAAATGCATCACATGTGGAGTGCTGTGTGTCGCTCATAAGAGAATAGCATTTAAGAGCCGCATTTAGGAGACTTGTCTACACTTTGGACATGGAGAGGTGAACACGGTGATGGATAAGGAATTATTGAAGCAGGTAGGCGCCCGGATTCGTGCTCTGCGGAAAGAGCGGGGCCTGTCGCAGGAGGCGCTTGGGGAGATAGGCGGGTTTCAATACATGGTTACTGCAGCAGAGCGTGATATTTAGGATATGGTAGGCATGCTCCGTGAGGCTAATGAGGAGAAGGTACGTGTGGCTAAGAATGTACTGAAGGAATTATTATAAAGAATCATTATGAAGCAAGCCTATCTATTCATAGTATAAACAACAGAGGCGGCCTTCCAGGCCGCCCTTTGTTTTCGCAGATAGACCCTTTAAGCGAAAGGGATTAAGGCTGCATAACCTTCACCATCTGCGCCTCGAATTCCGCGTAAGTGATTTTACCCAAAGCCAAATCCATGCTATGAAGGTAGATTTGTTCTGTTTTCGAATAGTCGCGCTCCACTTTCAGTGACTGCTCCTCGCCCGGGAGGGGCTCCAGGACATGACACTTGTTCGCAAAAGCTTCGAAATAGCGGTAGCCAAATTTGCGTTGCGAAACCGCGTTGATATGAATGCCATCAGGATTCGCGGTCAACTCTGCTGCCGTTACGAAATAACAATGTGGCTGTTCGTTAGCGAAGCGCAACAATTGTTCATTGATCTGTCTATACTCTGTCGCTTGCTGTCCAAAACCAGTCTTCCCAAGGAAATCGCCAAGTCCGCCAATGATGAGCGGCACCTCATCAAGATTCAATTCGTTTCTTAGGGTCTCGATGATAAGGGTTAATTTCTCGTAATACGTTTCATGCAGCGATTGATAACTGTCGCTCTCACCCTGGTGCCACAGAATCCCGCAGATTTGACTGGACCGCAAGGCGAAGCGGGCTTCGGACAAAGCATGCTGAAAAAGGATGCCCTCCGGATGCCAATCATTCAAAGAACTGCCACCTTCTGCACAGGGAATCAACCCAATTTCTTCGTCAGAATGGGCTTTCGACCAGGCATTGGCGAAAGACGCCGCCAGGCTTACTCCGGAGACCGGACGGTCATAATTAATCGGCTCTGTCATCATCTGCCACTGTCCATTACGCAGCATTTTTATTTTTTCATTATATATAGGGTCGACTTCATGCAAAAATCCACGGCCTGCCATATTAGATTGACCCAACATTAAAAATGATTTTATCATTTAATCTTCATTCCTTTACATAACTAATATAGGCTAATTGAGTCATTATATAGTCTGATTAGACTAAAATCAATTAATGATCATTATGCCTGGAATTAGAGATAAACCAAGAAGATTTCTTTACTATCGCGGAAGTGATACATGCGGTCATCCAATAAAGCTGAGAATTCCGTTGAAGGAAATTCAAAGGATTCTGCAGAGTGATGAGTCCAGGATCGCACTTGCTGTGTTCCAAGAAAAGATGTATGAACTATCCAGCGAAATGACGGCATTGTCTGTCATTCACAATGTACTGCAAAACTTGGTAGATCAACTCAAGCTCCATGCCGAAGTGAAGCTGAACCCGGGAGTCTGGAAGGATAAAACTCTGCTACAGATCGTTGAAGCCCTTCCTTTATCCAAAAGTAATCTCAAGGAGGACCTATCCATGAACGATTTGATCAAGGCAGATCAACATTTATCCACGCTTAAGGATGTACGGATTGTTTACCTTCCGCCTTCACCAGTGGCTTCGATCCAAGTAATTGGAAAATCACCGGAGTATGAAACGGGGATGGAGTTGCAAAAGTTTATGATGTATGTATGGTTCAAAGGAAGAGCATTTGAATTACATCAACCAGTATCATTTAAGCAATGAGGAAATCGATAAGGTGGTACAATTGGATTTACTACTTCCGATAAAGTCAAAGTTGAACCGGTAAATGATACAAGGCCATCCCGTAAAGGATGGCCTTAAAACTTTTGAAGAGAAACGGCCAGTTGATTGGATCCGTGAGTCTTTCAAAATTCCATGGGCCGGAACTTGCCATTCCAACCGTTACGAACCGTATCATAAGTAGGGGGAACAGTTTGACGTGAAGTCCTTGCTGGCAGTGGAACGAGAGGGTGTTCAGCTACCAGAAGCTTGCTTCATTTAGTTTGATCGGGATGCCGAATTCCATTTCGCACTGTCCATCCGGATGGTGAAGGGAGTTGGGGAAGTAAATCTCTAGGGCCGGACGTGAAACGTCCCATATATACGGGCTTAGGGGAAGCCACTCGATGGAGACCAGGTGCAGCAGATCTTTCACCGTATCCGGTCTGTCGGTCATCCGCACAATGGCGTATTTGCCTCCAGGAATCGTCCGGATGCCCAGATCGCCAGTCGGCGTCATCCGTTGCTCCGTTGTAATGCAAGCGTCATACCTGTGTCTGCCGTCCGGCGTGATGAAAGGGTCGTCGAGGATGAGTCCGACCGTCATACTTCCTTTTTTTAGTGCTTCTCTCGCGTCCAACCACGAGGCTACCCGCTCAAATAGCCCCGTAATGTCCGAATTGATTTTTCCTTCATTGATGGTTCCCCTATACCGGGCGTAGATAGCAGTCATTGGAGCAAGGTTCCGAATCTCAATCGGGAGTTCCGCCAGCTTGCGGGACAGTTCGGTGGACTTTTCAAAGGTGAACCGGGCCCTGAACCGTTCCGCAATCGTCTGGAGAGGAAACCTGTCCCGGCATTCGGAAGCACTCAGGCCGGTATGCTCGCGGAACACTCTGCAAAAGTGGGCCGGGGTTTGCATACCACAATCCAAGGCGATATCAGTTATGCTCCGGTTTGGGTGGAACAACAGTAGCTTGATTGCCTTCTCGATGCGGATCCGCCGGGTAAACCCGTGCACGTTCTCACCCATCACCGCTTTGAACACCCGATGGAAGTGAAAGGGGGAGAAGGCGCCCACGTCCGACACTTCTTTAAGGGTTAATGGATCCGTAAGATGCTCCTCCATGTAGTTGACGACATGGTTGACCCGGTACCGGTATTCCAATTCCAAGGCTTTGGCTGTCACCATCCGTTTCACCGCCCTCCCTTATTCCCATTATTGATTAAATCCGATCTCTATTATAGCAAGAATTGTTAATCGGGTAGCAAGAAATTGGAAGACGATCCACGCCCATTACACTACCATAAGGGAAGATAGAAGAATAACCTTAAAGGGTGTGTTCATGTATGACCGAAATATTCCGTTATGCCAAGCTAGCCGTGTTGGCAGGGGCAGCTTGCCTGATCCTTACCACGTCCGCTTGCTCTCCGGAAAAGTCCTTAGCCCCTGCGTTGTCCCCCGGCAACTCCAAGGTGATCAACTTGCCAAACGGGGAGTGGCCGATCGGCACTCCAGAGCAGGTTGAGATGGATCCCAAGGAAGTCGAAGCAGTGATGCAATATGTCAAGGAATCGCCGGTTCTCTCCATGCTAGTTGTTAAGGACGGCACAATTGTCTCCGAGTATTACAAGGATGGCATGTCGGATACCAAGCTGGCTATAAACTCGATCACCAAGAGCGTGACATCGCTCTTGATCGGGATAGCTATCGACAAAGGTTATCTGAAAGGAATAAATGAGCCGATAGAGCCATTTTTCCCCGAATATAAGGAGTTGTTCGATTCACCCGATAAGAGATCCATTACATTAGAGCACTTGCTCAGCATGACAAGTGGCTTACATTTCCCGGAATGGACTGATTGGAATTATATGATCCAGCCTATGACGGAGACCAAGGACTGGAACCAATTTGTACTCAGCCAACCGATGGATTCTAGGCCAGGTGAAATATGGAATTACAATACAGGCGGTTCCCAATTAATGGCGGCGATTCTCAGGAAAACGACTGGGCAATCCGAACTCGATTTTGCCAAGGAGCATCTGTTGGGTCCTCTCGGAATTGATAGCATGAAGTGGCCCCATTCACCGGACGATTCGAATTCAGGGGGCTTCGGCCTGAAGATGAAGCCAAGGGATCTGGCCAAGATTGGCCAATTGGTGCTTAACCGTGGCGTATGGGATGGCAAGCGCATCGTCTCGGAAGCATGGATCCGGGAATCGACCTCTCGGCATTCGGAGGGAAATGTGTTTTTCGGCGAATATGGCCACCATTGGTGGATGAATCAGTACGGCGGGCACGAGGCAGTTTTTGGTATGGGTTATGCCGGCCAATATCTGACCATCGTACCCGACCTGGATCTAGTGATCGTCGTGAACTCGGCTGCCACCGGGAATCCCCGGGATACCACCCTTCCTATTCAGTTTATCGAGAGCTTGGTTAAAGCGGTGAAGAACAAATAGAGGACATAGTCCTAGCCTGCCGCTGTTTTATTGAGACTCCAATCAACGTTGACATTTGAATTTATACCACAATTAAAGGGCACCCACACGAATACTCTTTAATTTCGCAATTATGACCCAAGTGTTTGATAATGAAGCATCACGATCTGACCCATTCTCTCGGAATGGGTTAAAGTTAGATTCTCTGGCACTGTTCCGGCAGGGAATAAGGGAATGCCTTCTCCCAGAATGGTGGGAATAAGCGCAATTTGGAGCTCATCCAGCAATTGAAGCTTCAGGACGCTCTGGACAAGCAATCCACCGCCTACAATCCAGACCTTGCCTTCTGAGGTTTGTTGTAACCGGGGGATAAGCCGGTCAATGGATTCGCCTGTAAAAACAACATGTGGCGCAGGAGATTGCCCGGAACGCGTAAGGACAAAAGCCGGTTTATCTGCATAGGGGAATTCATCGGCTAGCTTCAGCACCTCTTCATAAGTATTCCGCCCCATCACTACGCTTCCCACAGTTCCATAGAATTCACTATACCCGTTATCCCCTCCATTCCCTTCGATCTCATACAACCAATCGACAGAGCCATCGGGCTTTGCGATGTAACCATCCAGACTCATAGCGATGTATAGCACAACTTTATGTTTTGACATTGTTATCGCTCCCTTCTAGATTCAATGATACACTTGAACTATGACAAAATATGACGTAGTTAGGTGAAGCCATTGATTAATCGAAGACTGGAAATTATGCGGACATTGGATTCAAGGACCAAATTTACGGCCCGCCAGCTGGCGGAACGATTCGGAGTATCGCTAAGGACGATCCAACGCGATCTGGATTATCTGCAGCAGATGGGGGTTCCTCTGTATTCGGAGGTAGGCATACACGGGGGGTACCGGGTGCTGCCGAACCGGATTTTGCCACCCCTTCAATTAACACAGCACGAGGCGTTGGGATTGTTCCTGATGATTGAATATTTGGAGCATATTCCGGATTTTCCCTATGGAATCATCCGGGCTCAACTGGCAGATCAATATTATTCCGGATTGCCGGATGATGTGCGGGATCTGATTAGGCGTTCGAAGCAGCATCTTGCCGTTCTTCAGCACTCTTCGATACGCCCAGCGCCGTTAACGACCCAGGTGTTAGGTGCAGCCGTGGAGAAGAGAGAGATTTCATTTGCTTATCATTCCCGCAGCGGCAAGAAGAATGTGCAGGTCTATCCGCTCGGGATCTATTATGAACAAGGGTATTGGTATATGCCCGCCAGCAAGCAGGGTGAGATTCGCCTGTATCGGGTCGATCGGATGGAGAAGCTGGAGGAAGGGCCTCACCGAATAGAGGAGTCACTTCCAACGCTCGCAGCATGGATGAAGGCCGGGGAGACCAGGGATAGCACCGAGGTCATATTACATTTTACAGATATGGGCGTAAGGCTGGCGGAGTCGGACTGGGTATTCGCTTCAGTTCTGGACAGGGAATGGCGGGGCCTTATTCCTGTGGAAGAGTTCCCGTTCACGGCGCAGAAGCTGCTTGCATACGGACCGGAAGTGAAGGTGGTCTCTCCAAGGGAGTTGCAGGAATGTGTCAGAGAGTTGCTGGAGAAGACTATAAGTCAGTATTCATAACATACTCAATATCCATTTTCTTGGGGTGTTGACGTTTTTTTTGTATGATAAAGTTGACATGGTGTATGGTTTGGTATACATTATGTTTAGTTAACTATACTAAAGGCGGTGTCATACATGACTTATCAGGAAAAGAAGAGCATCGTATCGCTAATCAGCACCCTGCTCATTTTTACAGTGTATTTGCTGTACAGGTACCCGCAGTATCCAAATGAAGTGTTGGATTCAAAAGTAACCTTCCATTACTGGGGTTCCTTCATTCTTGTATTGACCTTGGTTTCCATCGCGGCACATATCGTGATCAGCATTGTTTTTAACATCATCTTCCGCATGACGACAGGTGAAAAGGAACCTGCATTCGCGGACGAACTGGATAAGCGCATTGACTTGTTGGCCCTCCGAAATTCATTTGCTATGTTTGTCAGTGGCTTCCTATTGGCTATGGGCTCATTGGTTATAGACCAGCCTTTGAAGGTAATGTTCATCATCCTAATCGCCGCTGGATTTCTGTCAGACGTAACCGGTTCAATATCGAGACTGTATTACTACAGGAGAGGAGTCTAAGATGGGCAAAGTTCTTGTTGGCAATTACATCAGAAAATTACGATTCGATCTTAATGAAATGACCCAGCAGCAGCTGGCCGACAAGGCAGGTGTAACCAGACAAACGATCGTAGCTCTCGAAAAAGGAAATTACTCTCCTTCACTGGAGTTGGCCTTTCGTATAGCCCGCACCTTTAACTTGCCGCTCGAAGAGGTATTCTTTTACGGGGGAAATTCAGAGGAGCCAAGTGGGAAATAGATAGGGGGTAAAGGATGAGAGCAATGGTATATGCCAAATACGGTTCGCCTGATGTGCTTCACCTGAAGGAGCTAGAGAAACCTGCACCGAAGGATAACGAAGTACTTGTCAGAATCTATGCGGCAACGGTAACAGCGGGGGACTGGCGTATGCGAAAGGCCGCCCCGTTCCTTGCAAGATTGTACAATGGTCTCTTAAGGCCCAAAAAGGTAACGATATTGGGGTTTGAGTTAGCCGGGGAAGTTGAAGCCGCAGGCAAAAATGTAACACGCTTTAAGATTGGCGATCAAATATTTGCGTCTTGTGGTTTCGGCTTCGGTGCATATGCCGAGTACAAATGTCTGCCTGAAGATGGACTGGTGGTCATGAAGCCGGTCAATGTGAGCTATGAGCAGGCTGCTGCTGTTCCCGTCGGGGGGCTCACCGCGCTGAACTTTCTAAGGAAGGGGAACATCGCGAGCGGAATGAAGGTGCTTATTTATGGAGCCTCTGGAAGTGTGGGAACTTATGCGGTCCAGCTTGCCAAATATTATGGGGCAGATGTAACAGGGGTATGCAGTACTGCTAATCTTGAGCTGGTAAGATCTATAGGAGCCGATCGGGTCATAGATTATACGAAACAGAAGTTTATGGCGCATGAAGAAAGCTATGATCTGATCTTTGATGCCGTCGGGCAAACGATATCGAAAATCAAAAAATCGGCATTCAAAAAAGCCCTGCGTACGAACGGGACGTATGTGAGTGTGGATATGTCACACAAGCCTCGCGTTGAAGATCTTATCTTCCTCCAAGAGCAGCTTGAGGCCGGTACCCTTAAGCCTGTTATTGATAGATGCTATTCGCTGGAACAAATTCCGGATGCCCATCGTTATGTCGAACAAAAACATAAGAAGGGGAATGTCGTCATTACTGTAAGTTCCCTATCCTAAGAAGCAGCTCAAAGGGAGTGTGAGAACACTCCCTTTGAGCTGTTATGGTATGTTATCCGAATGTCAAATTTAAAGCGCTTACTATTATAGTTTTATATAAAATGTATTTATTAACATTATTCGACAAAATTCACCTTACTTTTACGTGGTAGCTATGATATATTCTGGGTGAATATGGATAGTAAAGAAGTGAATGGGGAAGGAGAATGCGTATGGAGGCGCTTGTGTGGACATCGAATCATAAGCTGGAGCTCTGCGAATGGGAAGAGCCTAGAATTGCAGCACCGGATGAAGTCAAGATCCGGATTGAGATGACGGGTGTATGTGGAACAGATTTAGCAGTCATCACGGGGAAAGAGGAGGGGGTTCCAGGCGTTATTCGCGGTCATGAGGCTGTGGGGACCGTAATTGAAACCGGCAGCAACGTTGACCGCGTTAAGGTAGGCGACCGCGTGGTTATTGATCCGAATCAAAGCTGCGAGAAATGTTATTTTTGCTTGAAGAAACAGCCGCACCTCTGTACGGGCACCGATGGAAATGGGATGCCTATTGCAGGTTTGAATCGAAATGGGACATTCACTTTTTTTTACTCTACTGTACAAACGTTTGCACACCAGCTTCCTGACCATATGAGCTGGGAAACAGGGGTTTTGATCGAGCCTCTTGCCTGTGTGCTGCACAATTTCAAAGAGGCTAATGTCACTGCAGACGATAAGGTGCTCATTCTTGGATCGGGTCCGATGGGATTGTTAAGTCAAATTGTGAGTAAATCCAAGGCGGCGCTTACCGTTGCGACGGAGATTAATCCTTACCGGCTGGCTTTTGCCAGAGAAATCTCAGATTATGCTCTGACACCTTCCCAATTACATGAAGCTACTGTAGACGAGATCTGCTCGGGACATAAGTTTGATGTGATTATCGACACGGTAGGCACTCAGCTCGAAATGGCGGAGCAATGGATTGAGCGTGGAGGCCGCATCGTTCCTTTTGGTATTAATGCGAATTACCGGTACACCTTTTCTCCTACCAAATTCGTACAGCATGCCATCAAAATTATCGCAGCAGGCGAATACCGCTACATGTTCGAGGAAGCTATACGGTTTGCTGCTGAGACACCTGAACTGGAGAAACTGGTGACTAGAAAAGTTAAGCTCAATCAGCACGAAGCAGCAATCAACGAGTTGATCGGCTATGAATTGAATTCTTTGAAGGTGGTTGAGAGTGATACCGTGAAGACGGTTTTTGTTCCCTAAATGTGGAGCTGTAATTAGCGAGGGGTGGATCTATTCATGGGCAAAGAAGGAAAAATTAGACTTGTTCAGGATTACTTGTCTATGCACAAGGCCAGAGAGGTAGAGCCAATTTGGATACCTGCAGTGTGGAATGAGTGCAGCTATAAGCCTATTCTCTTCGAAAAAGACGGTGAAATATGTGTGCATCCGTACGATTTTTTGACAGAGCATTTGAGGTATGTAGACAAGCTTTCCTGGAGGTATTTGCTCAAGGAACGCACGAATTTAGACGAAAGCACGATCTATTCTGCGTTAATTCGTTATTCGACGGCCTGGGATTACAACCATGACGGAACAGTCGAATCGGGCACTTTTCTAAGATTCCTTATTCTTCTGCCGCTGTTAAAGAAAATGGGCGTCAATATTCTGTATATGCTTCCAGTAAACCAGTACAGCAAGTTAAATCTGAAGGGGGATATCGGGTCACCTTACGCTGTGCAATCGTTATTCCACTTGGACCAGAATCTGCATGACAGCTTGTTGGACGGTATGGAAGAGTTCACCATCCACGATGAGCTTAGCGCTTTGGTAGAAGCTTGTCATTTGCTTGATATCAAGACGGTTGTCGATTTCATTCCTCGTGTAACGGCGAGAAACAGTGCATTCATTACTGAGCATCCCGAATGGGTGTACTGGATCAAGCTTGAGGAATTAGAAGGCTTTGCGCCGCCGCCGATTCCTGAGCTTGGATTCTTTGAGGAATGTACGCCTGACCACTTGGAGACGGTCTACCACAGCCAGGAGACCGCAGCATTCCTGCGGAAGTTCTCACCGCCGCCCCATGAACTTCATCCCAGACTTTGGCAGCAGTTGAAGGAAAGAGCTGCTAATCATGGAGACGAGCTATTAACTTTGGTGGAGCAAGAGATGGGAATAACAACCTCTCCGGCGCATTCGGATTGGATTAATGATGTGCAGCCGATTTGGACAGACATTACGTTCTTGCGCCTCTATAAAGATTTCTCTCCGCAAGTGAGACATCTTATCAGCCCGACTCAGGCGCCATATGTCCTTTTTGATACGATTAAATGCAATGACTACCCGGGAGAGGAGCCGAATTGGGAGTTATGGGACGTTCTGGAGCAGGCAGTACGCTTTAATCTCGAAAAGTATGGGATTGACGGCTTTCGCATCGACATCGGACATGTGCTTCCTATTCCGTTGTTGACTCGTATTTTTGACACGGTTAAAGAGATGAATCCGAATGCGCTTCTGATCAGTGAAGACTTGTTCAACCGCAATCACAGGAAGGCAGCGAACACGGGCTACAACATTATGCTTGGAAGCGGATGGAACGTGATGACGGAGATTACTAAGGAGAACCTGGTTTCATTCTTAGAGGAACTGCCTAAGTTGAATATTCATGTGTTTGCTTGTGCAGAAACGGCAGATACTCCCCGGATCACGAGCCGTGGCGGTGTCGGGGTTGCCCGGATGATCGCAGTATTTAATCAATTTCTTCCGAACGCAATTCCTTACGTGACAACAGGCTATGAAATGAATGAGGAGCAGCCCCTCAACTGTGGTCTTGGTGACAACACGAACGGTGAGGAGATTTCCCGCGCTTTTTTTAATGTCATGCAAATTAATTGGACTAATCCTGCACCCATGCTGCCGCTGCTGGCGGAGCTAAGTGAATTTAAGGAAGCTTGGCACCACCTCGTGAAGCCGGAGAACTTTTTCGTGGCTCAATCCCCGGAAGGTACTGCTATATACGGGTATATGCAAGGGGATGAGATGATGCTGTGCTGCTTTAACTTGAGTGCCGATGCTTTCTGCCAAGTCGATTTAAACGTGGCCGTACCCGGCCGATGCCCATTGACCGTAGCACTGGATAGCTCTTTAACGGGTAGCAGCGTAGGTCAGGCGTTCGACTTCTTGCAGCTTGCGCCTAATCAGGCTCTAGTGCTCATAAACAATTTTTAGAAAAGGGAGAGAGGCTGCGAATGGAAAAGAACAACAAGGAAATCGTGCTATGGCATGAGTTTGACGGTCCGGGAGATACCTCGATTGAAGTGCTGGAGGGGATTTGCAAGCTGTATACAGAGCGCTTCAGCGTACAAATTACGCCACAAGTGATGAACATTACGGATCTGACTGCGCGCTTGAACCGAATCAAACATACCCGCCAAGGTCCGTATCTGGCGATGGTTCCTGCCGATATGTCCTCCTATGTCGACAATGGTCTTTACTCCGAGGTTCCGGGCGGGTTGTTTGAGGATGTGCTGACTGAGGAGGCCCTTTCCACGATGCAAATGGAGGGTGTCCAGTATGGTATCCCGGTCTTGCGGGGCAATCATCTGGTTCTATATTACAATCCGGAGATTTACCCCAGTGCACCGGCGACATGGGACGTGTTTGAAGAGGCAGCAGAGAGGTTAACCGCCCAAGGAATCGTACCCATTGGGGCGGATCTACAACAGGGCTATTGGTTTATTCCGTTCCTTACAGCTTTCGGTGGCTGGCCTGTACAGAATGGAAAGCCGAATATCGTCAGCCCTGAGATGAAGCAAGCGCTTGAGTTCATCCGCGACAAGATGGATCAGGGCGTACTCGTCAGTCTCGACGGTTCTACAGGACTGCTAGAGCAGTTCATTGACGGTAAGATCGGCGCTATTATTTGTGGGGAGTGGATCTACAACCATCTGGACAAGCATATGAACGATAGGCTTGAGGTTTGCCAGCTTCCAGTCATAGAAGGCCAGCAATCGCTATCTATGTCTTCTTCCATCGGCCTGATCTACCCGAATTTTTCGTTAACCACGGAGGAGCGGGAAGATATTTTGTCATTCACGCGTTTTATGCTGAGTGACGAATGCCAAACCCTGTGGACGCAGGGCGTGCAGCGAATTCCGGCTCAGGAGCAGGTGCTACACCGCCTAAGTGCCTCTGCTGCACCTAATAAAAGAATGATTTTGTCGCTTTTAGACCACACACGGCCGATGCCGACTTACCCCTTCATGATCCATGTCTGGGAGGCGCTCAATGCGGGTCTGATCGAGTTGCCTTTAAGCAATCCCGAACAAGCCTTGAAAAAAATGGAACAGACCCTCCAAGCATCCTGGGGCGCATTAAAAAACTAATCAGATAAGGGGAAAAGAGAAATGAAAACAACGATATTCAGCCAAATTTCAATCGACGGAAAGCTCACGATGGGAGCCGGGAATTCGAGTAAAGAGCTTTTTTCTTTATTTTCCAGTGAGGATATGGAATTCATCCATCTGTTCCGGGGGAATGTGCAGGGCATTATGGTTGGTAAAAATACAATCCTGACCGACAATCCATTTCTTACGAATCGGTATGAGGAGAACAAAAATCCAATCCGTATCATACCGACGACTACCCTGGATATTCCGATGGACTGCAATGTGCTTTCGGATCAGGGAAAGACGATTATTGTCACGACCGAGAAAGGACGGGATGAAGGTAAGATCAAGCAGATCCGGGAAAGAGGGAAGGAGTGCCTCATCTGCGGCAAGGATACCGTTGATTTTGTGGAGCTTGAACGTCAGTTAGAGGAACACTACGGGATCACCAGCCTGATGGTCGAAGGTGGCGGATTTTTGAACTGGCATATGTTCAACCAGGATATCGTCGATGAAATTATTCTGATGCAGCTCCCGATCATCATAGGCGGCTCCACGAACATTACATTAGTGGATGGAGACGGG
>NZ_ASPS01000033.1:0-42079 GCF_000517865.1 Paenibacillus sp. FSL R7-269 | reverse complement strand
GCCCCGGCAGGCCCCGCCGGGCCTGCCGGACCGATGCCGCCTAGCGCCCCGGCGGCCCCTAACGCTCCGGCTGTGCCCGCTGCTCCCAGTGCGCCTTGTGCTCCTGCTGCTCCCAGCGCTCCTGCTGCTCCGGCTGCCCCCAGAAGCCCTGCAGCCCCGGCGGCTCCACGGGCACCTGCTGCTCCGGCCGCTCCGCCTGCTCCTGCTGCTCCCAGTGCTCCCGCTGCTCCGGCCGCTCCCAGCGCTCCCGCTGCTCCCAAGGCTCCCGCTGCTCCGGCCGCTCCCAGCGCTCCGGCGGCTCCCGCTGCCCCCGCTGCTCCCAAGGCTTCTACTGCTCCAGCCGCCTCCAAGGCTCCTGCTGCTCCTGCTGCTCCCAAAGCACCTAATGGAATATTAACGCGGACAATTTGCTTTTTGACAATAATCTTCTTGCAGTTGCATTTGTTGTCCTTCCGTTTTCTCGCGGGACGTTTCGCTCTTGGCAGAGGGCATCCTGCATGTTCCTCTGTGCAACTCCGTTTTTTCCTCTTTTGTTCCATACTCCCCATATCCCTCACCTCCTATAGACTCTATGTATCCTACTCCATACACCCAAGAGGGGCATGGACATTTATCCCGTAGGCATATATTTATTTTGGGTAAACCGGCCTGCGATTGCCCCAGTGATCATATTTGATCACAGTTCGTCTACTTCTGCTGTATGGAGTGCAATGGAACCCGTTCAAAATGCAAAAAAAGTATTCGATTGCATAAACTGCAACCGAATACTCGTCTAAGCTTTACTGCTCCGGGCAACGCCCCTGGAGGTAAAAATATCCTCTTCGAGAGTTCAATGAAATGAGACATAGCAACCGAGTTCTCCTGCCTACAGCAGCCCGACCATCTTCAAGCCTTCATAGATGCCGTCCTCACGGACAGACTTCGTAATGAAGGAGGCGGCCGCCTTCGCTGCCGTCTCGCCGTTGCCCATGGCAATGCCATACCCGACATACCCCAGCATCTCCACATCATTCAGGCCATCGCCAAAAGCATAGACCTCTTCCTTCTCCACCCCGATCACCTTCAGCATCTCCGCGATCCCGTTCGCTTTGGAGCCGTTGCCGGGCAGCACATCCATACACAGCGGGTGCCAGCGGATGAAATTCAGCTCCGGGTACCGCCCGGCGTAGACCACCTGACTCTCCTGCGGACAGAAGATCATCGCCTGGTAAATGTCATTCTTCAGAAAATATCCCGCATCATGCGTTGGAAATACCAGCTTCAGCGAACCGACGCTCGTATTGATGTACTCATGATCGGCCACATTCACTCTCATGCCCGCCGTATCTGTATACGCAACAGGGTGATCCAGCTTCTCCGCGAACAAGGTCAGCTCCTCCAGCACGCTGGTCGCAATCGGGTTCTTGTACACTGGCTTCCCTTCATAGACCACATACTGCCCGTTCAGCGAGACATACGAGTCAATCCCCAGCTCCTCGCGCAGCCCCTCGAACATATAATCCGCTCTTCCGGTAGCAATCGCTACATGGTGCCCGCGTCTCTTCAGCTCCGCTATTGCTTCTCTGGTGGAAGCCGGAATATTCTTGTCTTCATCATAGATCGTACCGTCAATATCGAAAAATACCGTTTTCTTCAAAGTGATGCCTTCCCTTCTCACATACGCTCTGCCTATTTACAGCCTGCTCAAATTGTAACAAAATCCTCCGTCAAAGTGGAGTCTATTCTCCCGGGCACCCTGCCAGACCAGGATATCATCAGCCGTTGTATTCCAAAAAAAGCTGCGCCGCACTCCACATGGAGGACAGCCCAGCTTAAGCATCCGCATATTTAAAAATATATTATACCGCGTTCTGCGCGCGCTGCTGCTCTTCCATCAGCCACTGCAGGAGCATGACTTCCGGCACAGTGCCCTTGCGGGCCTCAGCGTAGGCCCGGACCCTCTCCAGCAGACGGCCGGCCGTCTCGGCGCTGACCGCAAGTCCCAGCTGCTCCAGCACATGAGCCACGCCGCCGCTGCCGGAATGCTTGCCCAGCACGAAGCGGTGCGCCCGTCCAACCACCGCCGGATCGAAGAACTGATACGTCTCCTGCTCCTTCATCAGCCCGTCCACATGAATCCCGGATTCATGGGTGAAGGCGAGCTGCCCTACGACCGGCTTCGCATCACCGACACTGCGGCCGGATGCGGCAATGACCTTGTCCGCGAGGCCCTGGAGCCCCTCCAGCCGGACCGCACATTCCCCGCCGTACAAATAGCGCCAGGCCATGGCAACTTCCTCCATGGCCGCATTGCCGGTCCTCTCGCCGATCCCGGCCACCGTCGTACTGGCCCACACCGCTCCGGCCGCTATGCCGCTGAGTGTGTTCGCGCAGGCCAGCCCGAAGTCATTATGGCAGTGCACCTCCAGCTCCACATCCACAGGCACTTCTCCCAGCAGCCGGCTTACCCGCTCTGCCATCTGGCCCGGATGATGGGCCGAGACGGTATCTGCATACCTGAACCTGCGGATGCCTTCCTTGTATAAGGTATTCACCAATTCAATCAGGAAGCTCAACTCCGCTCTGGAGGAATCCTCCATGCCTGCCGATACGGTCATGCCCTGCCTCAGCCCGTACTCCACGGTACGCAGCAGCTTGTTCAGACCTTCCCGGGGCGTCAGCCCCAGCTTGCCCTGCAGCTGAATCTCCGACACTGGAATGGAGATATGGCTCCAGTTCACGCCGGTAGCCTTGGCCTTGTCAATATCCGCGGGGACCGAGCGGTTCCATGTCATTAGCTTCATGGGCAATCCCAGCTCAGCAACAGCGGCAATATCCTCCTGCTCCCGCTTGCCCATGGCAGGAATGCCTACCTCTGCCTGCTCTACTCCGCTCTCCGACAGCAACTTTGCGATTTCCAGCTTTTCCGCCCTCGTGAATGAAACTCCAGCCGCCTGTTCACCATCCCTGAGTGTCGTGTCACATAGCTTGAGACGTTTCACGGTTTACCTCCCTCTCCGCAGCAAGCGCAATTCGGATTACGGGCAATACGGACGCTATAACAGGCGAAGTCGAGTGAGCTGAAGCGATGCATTACGCCCGCGTAAGTTGTCCCTACCCCTGTAATCCATTTTACGGCCTCCAGCGCTGCCAGACAACCGGCAATCCCGGAGGTGGCGCCCAGCACCGGGAAACCGAGCGGCTCCCACTGCGGCGGCAACTCAGGATACAGGCATTCGAGGCAAGGCGTAAGTCCGGGAATCACTGTAGTGAGCGATATTTCAAAGCCATACATGGCTGCCTCCACCATCGGTGTATTCGTATCCACACACAGCCGGTTCAGCGCATAACGCTCCGGGAAGTCGTAGCGGGCATCGATGACAATATCGGCTGCTTCTACCCAAGGCCATGCCGCAGGATATTCAATTCTGGAATTATAGCCTTCAATCTCAACATGCGGATTCAGCTGCTTCAGCCGGGCAATCGCCGTACTCATCCGCTCCTGGCCCAGATGCTCACTGTCCATCAGAATCTGCCGGTTCAGATCCGGGGCCACAATCACCCCCTCATGAGCCAGAATAAGCCGGCCCACGCCAGCCGCCGCCAAATAGAGGGCAGCCGTTCCGCCAAGCCCGCCGATTCCGGCCACCATAACTGTCGCTTCCTTCAGCGCCTTCTGCCCGTCTTCTCCGAGCAGCTTCAGCTGCCGGGTGTACCGTTCCAGCTCCAAACCTCCGGCAAGCTGCTCCATTCCTGACTCCCCCTGTGACTGAATTCGTATACTCCCTAGCCCTCCAGGCTAAGCAGGCCGTGCACTGAAGTCATCTCCGTATATTTCTCCAGAAAAGCCATTCCTTCTTCAATACACTCCACCCCGTACGAAATCGTCTTCTCAGCCGAAGTGAACGGGAAGGGAAAGCCGGCCCTCAGGCTCTTAAGCACCACAATGACTCTGCCGCTGTAGAGCAGCCCCCGGCCGAAGCCCTCACCGTTAATCTCTGCTGTACTCTGAATCATAAGGCCGCATCTCTCCTCCATAACGCCTGCCATGGCCTGGAACAGCAGTGGCACCTGCTGGCGGACCTTGGGCGACACCGCACAATTGAATTCCGATTGATCCTTATCCCCGGCCGATGCCAGGAACAGCTTCGCGATCTTCTCCAGCGGAGGAAGGCTGCTGTTACGTCCGAAAAAGTCTCCGGCATCCAGCAGATGACACAGACGTCGGATCAGGGCATCTGCGGTCTCCGGGTTCAGCTCCTTGCGTACTCTGGGACTGCGCTGCCTTGCCGCCGCAGCTCCCGGAATCACCATACCCTGCAGCGCCGCACTCTCATTAGCCATGGGTTCCATCCGCTTCTCCTCCTTCATTCTCTTCCGCTTCCTCTGCCCGCAGTACCTTGGCCAGCCACATCGGCGGCTTGCCCTGAAGCATCTCGACCAGCCGCTTCAGTTGCTCCTCGATAGGGCTGCCCAGCGGAACCTTCACCGGCATAATCTTCCGGCGAGTTACCCGTGCAGCGGCCGATGCGCCGATCTGCATGATGAAGATCAGAGTACAGTCGCCTACAGAATCCAGGCGGCTTTCGATTTTGCCAGCTTCATCCTGGTTCGGTACGGCAGACAGTCTGCGCAGTTCCACCAGCTCGGCCCCGGCTTTCGTTACATTATATACAGCGAACATCGGACTCTGTCCGAAATGCGCATTCACACGGCTTCCATCATCTGTGGCGAACGCTACTTTCACGGCTGCCTGCCTCCCTTTGCATTAACAGATTCCCTGCTTTATTACTCCATTCCATGGCTCCCCGGTACCCGGCCGAGACGGACATGTAAGCGCCAAGCTCATTCCAGACCGGGAACCCGGCCGGCATGAAAGCGGCACCCGTCCGCTGTGCCCCGGCAATCCCGTGGGAATTGCTGATCCAGAGATCCGCCCCCTTGCCCAGCACCTCGGCATCATCCAAATCACCCACCCACACCTCGCGCTCCATTCCCGCAATGAGCGGGGTCTCGAACGAAGTGATCAGCGCCCTCTGCTCTACGCCCAGCTCCTCCAGCCATCCCGAGACCGAATGCAGATGATCCGGTTCCAGTGCGGCAACAACCGACATTCCGGCAAATTGAAAATGCGCGTCCAGCATGCTGTCGAGCAGATTCTCCCGCTGCCAGCAATACCGCAGCGGCACCGGCTCCCCGCTGATCTGATGCAGGAAATGCAGCAGTTCATCGGTTGCTTTAAGCCCCATCGCCCCCTCGAATACCTTATACGGGGTGCCTATGGCATTGTGCAGCCGTCTGGCCGGACGCTCCATGCTGCCGCCCACGGCAATCGTCAGCCCGGACTGCAGGCTCTGGAGCATAGAGTCCAGCGGAACCCCGCCGCGCGTCAGCGGCGAGAAGCCGGTAAGCAGATGGCCGGACAAGGAGGTCGAGATATCCGGCAGCGCAATCACCTCGAAGCCGAAGGAGGAGATGATCTCCTTCAGCTCCATCACATCGGCCGGGGTTAAGAACGAGCCCGGCAGCAGCGTAATCTGCCGGGTATTCACGCTTCTTTGCCCCCGGTGTCCTACCTGCTGGATCATCTCGTCAATCATAGACTCCACCGTAGAGCTGAAGCCCGATTCCAGCGATCCGCGAAAATCAGGCAGCACCACGGAGAAGGCGAGACCTCCGCGCATATTCCGCTCTCTTTTATACGTCTTAAGCATGTTCTGATAATCCACACCGGCTACATCCGTCAATTCCGTCCCAATGATGCCGATAATATCCGGGCGGTGCTTGCTCAGCACCAGATTCAGCGCCTCCTCCAGATTGCGGTTGGCATCGAAGATGACATCCATCTCCTGCAGCGCCGAGGTCTGCACAGCAATCGGTTCCCGGAAATGACGGGTCAGGAGCGCCTTCGGAAAAGCGGAGCAGCCCTGGGAGCCGTGAATCAGCGGCATGGCCCGATAGCAGCCCTGCAAGGCCAGTACGGCACCCAGCGACTGCCCGATCTTCATCGGGTTAACCGATGCGGGCTTTTTTCTCCGGTTAACGGTCATAGGGTGGCGCCTCCTTATCCCAGGGAGCAGGGCTTGCCGCCAGCTTCCAGATCGGGTTCGCAAGTGAATAGGTCAGCTCTTTGGCCAGCCGCAGCAGCCCTTCATATCCGGCATACGCTTTGTGGCGCTCCTGATTAATATCAATGAAGGGAATCTGCTCTTTCATCGCCACATACATATTGCGGCCGCCGGCAATCATAATATCCGCCTTGCGCTCTCTTACCGTCTTGATAATCCGGCTGGCCCCGCCCTCGGGAATGTATTCCGTATCATCGCCCACGCGGTCGGCAATCCGCCGCACATCATCCTCCGTGCTTTTGTTCGTGCCTACCCCGACGACCTGAACGCCCAGCTCCTTCAGGGCCGAGATGACAGACCAGCTTTTGACCCCGCCCGTATAGAGCACAGCCCGCTTCCCCCTCAGCAGCTTGCGGTAAGGCCGCAGCTCCTGGCTTAACCTGGCTTCCTCCCGCTCGGTGAGCCGGTCCACACGCCGCTCCATCTCCCGGTCATTCATCAGATAGGCCATCTGGCGCAGTGAGTAGGTCGTCTCCTTCGCACCATAGAACGAGCCTTCGAAATACGGGATGCCGTATCTTGACTCCATCTCCTTGGCAAGGCCGAGCAGCGCCCGGCTGCAGACCACCATATTCACTCTCGCCCGGTGCGCCCACGTAATCTCCTTATAGCGGGCATCCCCCGTAATCCGTGAGGTTACGGCGATCCCGGCGCTGTTCATCAGCTTCTCAATATCCCACATCTCACCGGCAATATTGTACTCCCCGATCAGATTAACCCCGAGATCCGTCTCCGGCTCCGGCTCTCCCGTCCCGATGACATACTGCAGCAGCGCATCCCCCGCCAGCCGGTTCCCGAGATTCTTGCTCCCGACGAAGCCGGGGCTGTTCACCGGGATCACAGGAATCCCGAGCCGGTCCGCCGCCTCTTTGCAGACCGCATCCATATCTTCGCCGATTAGCGCGGTCACGCAGGTTGAATATACAAATATTGCCGGAGGCGCAAAGCGCCCGGCAATATAATCAATGCTGTCCTTCAATTTCTTCTCGCCGCCAAAAATAATATCAGAATCCGTAAGATCCGTAGCGAAGCCGTATTGGGACAGGGAGGGGCCGCTGGATAACGTGCCTCTGCTCTCCCAGCTGTTTCCGGCGCAGGCAATCGGTCCATGAACCAGATGCGCAGCATCCATAATCGGCAGCAGCGTGATCTGGGCTCCGTCGAAGGAGCAGCCTCCAGCAGCTTCGCCCGGCTTGGGCCTTGGACAGGGCTTCGCCTTAGGCGCTATGCTCCCGCAAGCCTGGGAATCAAATTCATCTTGCCGTAAAGGGTCCATCGGCTCTTCATCTCCTTCGCTTGAGAGGCTTGTGTTCCATACGAATCTTGCGTACTTCCTGATGAGGCAGGTGCCCATGATGGCAAGAATCCCGGCCCTTCGCCGCCCTTTCCGGATGAAGTGCAGCCGCAACAACCGCTGCTGCATATTCCGGGGGGGAGGAGAAGGCCAGGTTAGCAATCCAGTCCTTTTATAATGGCTAAAGACAAGCGGCTCTAGCGCACCAGCTCAAAATTAAAGCCGGAGTTATGATCATCAAGCTGCTGCAGAATCGTGTTCACGATCAGGCTGAGCAGATTGAGTGTTCCCTGATATCCGATAATCGGATAACGGTGCATGTGATGGCGGTCGAAGATCGGGAAGCCGACCCGCACTAGCGGCACCTCCGCATCCTTGGCGGCAAATTTCAGATGGGAGCTGCCAATCGCCAGATCCACCTTGTCATTCAGCAGCAGCGAGCGCATATGCCACAGGTCTTTGCCGACATGCACAGTAGCTTCGGTGCCATACGGACTTGCTGCCAGCAGCGCTTCGGCCTCATCCTTGAACTTCACTTCATTGAAGTCCACATCACCATTCGAGCAGATAATATGCACCGGCTCCATCCCGGTCTCCAGGCAGAATCCGATCAGGCCAATAAGCAGATCGGGGTCGCCTACCAGCGCTACCCGCTTGCCATGCAGGTAAGGGTGACTGTCCATCAGTGCATCCACGACACGGCCGCGTTCTTCCGTGAGCATTGCTGGAACCGGGAGGCCGGTCAGCTCACTGATCGTAGCCAGCAGAGTATCTGTGCCCTTAATGCCCAGCGGCGTGGATAACGCTGCCAGCTGCTGGTTCCAGGTACCGCTGATATATTCCTGGGTCTTCTTCAGCGTATACTTTTGCAGGGACAGGGTTGCAAGCGCATTGGCTGCCTGCGGAACATCCGCCAGCTTCGTGCCGCCGTAGTAGTATTCATACTCTCCGGTTGCCGGTGAATCGTAGTTCCCGCTATGGTCTCCAAGTATGGTGTACTTGGTATCGAAGGCTCCCAGAATCTTGCGCAGCTCTGCGAAGTTGCCGGTGTACGGCTCAAAGCCCAGCATCACATTCAGCTTCTCTCCGCTCTCCGCCCCGCTTCCCGGCTTGCTCTCGATACCCGAACGGGTGTAGAGGTAGCTCAGGATACCCTTGATCATGGCATCGTAGCCAGTGATATGTGAGCCGACGAAGCTCGGGGTGTTGCAGTAGGCTACCGGATATTCCTCACTGATTACCCCTTTAATCCGGGCATTGCCGATAAAAGAGTTCAGGTCATCCCCGATGACCTCAGCCATACAGGTGGTACAAATCGCAACCATCTCCGGTTTGTACAAGGCGACACTGTTCTCCAGACCGTCAATCAGGTTGTTCATCCCGCCGAATACGGCTGCATCCTCTGTCATGGATGTGGACACGGACGGCGTAGGCTCCTTGAAGTGGCGGCTGAGATGGCTGCGGAAGTAGGCGTTGCAGCCCTGCGACCCGTGTACAAACGGCAGCGTCTTCTCGAACCCGAGTGCGGCCATGACCGAACCCAGCGGCTGGCAGGCTTTATGCGGATTGATCACCACATTCTGGCGGCTGAAATTCTTCTCCATATATTCGGCAGACTTGGAATAAGCGAGTGCTTCGGCGGTCTCCTGCTCGCTGCAGGGCGCTTCGAACTGCTTCTTGTTCTCCCGCTGCTGCACATAACGTTCTTCTTTGAACAAGCTGGTATTATCTTTAATGTTCAGTTCATCCCTGCTCATACGCCCGCCTCCTTCGGCTCCATTGTTCCTCGTCTGCTTACCAGATCCCATACCGGGCTGTTCACAGTCATATCCATATCCTTCGCAAACACCTTAAAGCCGTCGAAGCCGTGATACGGGCCGCTATAATCCCAGGAATGCATCTGACGGAACGGCACACCCATTTTGTGATAGACATATTTCTCCTTCACGCCTGAGCCTACCAGATCAATGTTCATCTTCTTCGTAATTTCTTCCAGCTCGTAAGCTGTAGGATCATCCATGACGATGGTTCCTTCCGCAAGCATCGGGAGCATCTTCTCATAGTCATCCTTGTGGGCGAATTCATAACCGGAGGCTACGATATCCATCCCCAGATCTTCATAAGCTCCGATGGTATGGCGGGAACGCAGGCCCCCGATCATCAGCATGACGGTCTTATTTTCCAGACGCGGTCTGTATTTGCGGATCACTGCATCCATAACCGGCTTGTATCTGGCGATCATCTGCTCGCAATTCTCCTGAATCGTAGCATCGAAAAGTGCTGCAATCGCCCGCAGGCTCTCATATGTCTTCGTAGGCCCGAAGAAATTATATTCCAGCCATGGGATGCCGTAGGCCTTCTCCATATGGTCCACCATATAGTTCATGGAGCGGTGGCAGTGGATCAGGTTCAGCTTCGCTTTGTGGGCTACCTCCAGTTCGTTCAGAGAGCCGTCACCGGACCACTGGGCAATAACGCGCAGGCCCATCTCTTCCAGCAGAATGCGGGAGGCCCAGGCGTCGCCGCCAATGTTATAGTCGCCGATGATATTCACATCGTAGGGACCAGTCTCCGCCAGCTCGGCACGGCCCATCACGAAGTCACGGATCGCATCGTTCGCTATATGATGGCCCAGCGACTGGCTGACCCCGCGGAAGCCTTCGCAGCGTACCGGAACAATCGGCATCGCAAGCTCCTTGGACATCTTCTTCGACACCGCTTCGATATCATCGCCGATCAGGCCGACCGGACATTCCGACTGGACAGAGATCCCCTTTGCCAGCGGGAACATCTCGGTAATCTCACGCATAATGACGGCCAGCTTCTTATCCCCGCCGAACACGATATCCGTCTCCTGAAAATCACTGGTAATCTGCATCGCCGTAAAGTTATCGATGCCAAGCGTCCCATTCGCAAAATTACGGCGTGAGCCCCAGCTATACTGTCCGCAGCCCACCGGCCCGTGACTGATATGGACCATATCCTTGATTGGGCCCCAGACCACCCCTTTGGAGCCGGCATAGGCGCAGCCGCGCGGGGTCATGACACCCGGACGGGATTTGATATTGGACTTCACCGCACAGGTGCTGCAATCAATGGCCTTTTCATCCGCCACCTGAAAATGCTTCTCGCGGTCCTTCCGCGCCTTTTTGGGATAGGCTTCCAGAATCTCCTCAACCAGCTTCTGATTCTCTTCAATACTCAGTCCCATGATTTGACCCTCCTTTTCTCTTCGCCTCAGAGCTTATTGCCCGGAAGCCTGCAGCTTCTTGATCGCAGCTTCTTCATCTTCAATGATGCCGAATTCCATCAGCAGCTCTTCCAGCTCTTCCATCGAGATCGGGGTAGGGATGGTCAGCATTTTGTTATTGAGGATTTTCTCGGCCAGTATTTCATATTCTTTGGCCTGCTGGTGTTCAGGGTTATATTGGGCTACGGTCATTCTGCGCAGCTCGGCATGCTGAACGATGTTGTCGCGGGGAACAAAGTGAATCATCTGTGTGTTCAGACGGCGGGCCAGCTCCATAATCAGCTCATCCTCACGGTCTGTATTCCGGCTGTTACAGATCAGGCCTCCGAGTCTCACACCGCCGCTGGTCGCATATTTCAGGATACCGCGGGCGATATTGTTCGCTGCGTACATCGCCATCATCTCGCCGGAGCAGACGATATAGATCTCCTGGGCCTTGCCCTCACGGATCGGCATGGCGAATCCGCCGCATACCACGTCACCCAGTACGTCATAGGAGACGAAATCCAGATCCTGATAGGCGCCCTCCTGCTCCAGGAAGTTAATCGCAGTGATAATCCCGCGTCCTGCGCAGCCTACCCCCGGTTCCGGTCCGCCGCACTCTACGTTGATAATGTCGCCGAAGCCTGTCTGCAGCACATCTTCAAGCTCCAGGTCCTCTACGGAGCCAAGCTCAGCCGCCAGTTCCAGCACGGAGTTCTGGGCTTTGGTATTCAGGATCAGACGAGTGGAATCCGCCTTCGGGTCACAGCCTACGATCATGACTCTTTGTTCGAATTTGGTGGCCAGCTGAGCCAGGGTGTTTTGTGAAGTTGTCGATTTACCGATACCGCCTTTACCGTAGAAAGCTATTTGTCTCATTGTTCATCATCCCTTCGAAATGTTTATATTTTCAAAATAAGAGCTGTACTTCACGCTTTCGAGAATGGCTTCCTGAATGCCGCCTTTGCGGACAAGAGGCAGGACACCGATTTTGTTCAGGCTGGCCCTTGGGGCCTCTCCGATGCCGGAGCAGAGAAGAATGCGGCAGTCACTTAGAATCGATATAATTTCTTGCAGTGTAGCTGCTTTGTCACCGTTACAATCGGCCTTGCCATGGCAATAGGCTTGGATCTTGCGGACACCCAGAAGCTGTACATCCGTTCCGTCGGTGTCGTAGACCAGGAACTCAGTGGCATGACCGAAATGCTGATTCACCTTGTCGCCGCCTCTGGTGGCAACCGCGACCCGTGTCTTCGGCCCTCCGGCCTGAATGCGTCTGGCCTGTTTGGCTAAGACTCGCTCGCGGATCTTGGTGTCCAGCTCACTCTGAAACATCGCCCGGGCTTCTTCATTAATGACCGGTTCAGCCTCCATCGCTTCGAGCGGGAAATCGGGATTGCGGTCCTGGCCCAGCAGCCCGATCGCATCGGCCCGGCATTGCCGGCAGTGACGCATAACCTTCATCCCCCCGCGGCCCAGCTGCTCCTGCAAATTAAGCAATTCTTTGGGACGGGGCGCCTTGCGGCCATCCGCTTCATACTGGCTGCCTGGTGCGATAATAAGAGGTGTTACATTGTGTAGCGTAGCCCCGAGCTCTTTTACCCGCGCTGACACTGCAGTCAGATGATGATCGTTAACCCCCGGAATCATAATGGAATTCACTTTAACCAGAATCCCCAGCTTCGCCAGCATTTCAAGTCCCAGTAATTGACGGCTGATCAGCAGCTCGGCTGCCTCTCTGCCTTCGTACCGGACCCCTTCATCGAACACCCAGGGATAAATCGCCTGGCCGACATCAGGGTCGATAGCATTGATGGTGATCGTGACATGGCGGATGCCCAGCTCCATAATCTCATCCACATGCCGGTACAGCGTGAGTCCGTTAGTGCTGAGACAGAGGGAGACATCAGGCACATGCTTCCTGACCCGGGCGAAGGTATCGAAGGTCTGCTCCGGGTTCGCCAACGGATCTCCCGGTCCGGCTACACCCACTACCGAGAGCTGCATCAGTTGGGCCGCAACTCCCCGTACCTTGCGTTCCGCCTGCTCCGGAGTAAGCACCTCACTAACCACGCCCGGCCTGCTCTCATTCACACAGTCGAACTTGCGGTTACAGTAATTGCACTGGATGTTACAGGCGGGAGCAACCGGGATGTGCATCCGGGCATAAAACCGGTGAGCCTCCTCGCTGTAGCAAGGGTGGCGGCTAATCTCCTCCTCCGCTTCACTTGATAGACATGACGGCTGCATCATTTCCCACCTCCTAAAAGTTTTACGGAGCATTTGCTCCTTGAAACCACTTCGCAGTAAAACTCGCTTCGGAAGCATCTGCTTAAGTTTTGTAAGCGAAGCCTATCTACTTTTTTTCCTATGCGACGGTTCAAATGGCCTTTGGTATGGTTAATGTCATTTTAACTAACACTTCCTTTACTTGGCCGCTTTAATTAGTCTCATCATATTTTCATTACCGGGGATCGTCAATTAGTCCAACGTTTATTTCGCCCTTTATTTCCTTTTGTTTGCAGTTTCGCCATATGATATGTCAACTTATATGACTCACACTTATCATGTTTCCGTTTTCAGGCCTGTCATTTTCTATTGATATTTGTTCTCAAAAGGCATTGACAACGCCTCTCAACTCGGATATGATACTTTTAGCCAGAAACGAATCACCTAAAATTTCATATAATCCCGTAAAGGGGAGTAGCTGTTAGATAAAATCGTCAATACGAGAATATGAGGATATTCTCCGGTTTTATCGGCAATAAATTTTTGTTAGCGAGACCTTTACCAACCAGGTTACCTTTATTCCAAAGGCTAATCTGTTTGGTAAAGGTCTTTTTTATATAGTTTTGGTTACAATAGTTGTATCATGGGTATTTTTACTCAAAAAAGCAGCTAAACCACATGAGGAGGAAACAGCAATGGATTGGGGATTATTATTAGAATACGGATGGGTATTGCTCGTTCTCGTAGCACTGGAAGGGCTGCTTGCCGCAGACAACGCACTTGTACTAGCGATTATGGTTAAACATCTTCCTGATGAGGAACGTAAGAAGGCGTTATTCTACGGATTGGCCGGAGCGTTTGTGTTCCGGTTCGGGTCGCTGTTCGTCATCTCCTACCTGGTGGACATCTGGCAGGTACAAGCCATCGGTGCGCTATATCTGTTATTTATCGCGGGGAATCACATTTTCCGAAAAGTGTTATTCGCTAAGCCGGTCACGGAAGACGCCGCTGAAAGCGGAAGCCCTGGTGCTGTAAATAAGAAGAAAGCCAGCTTCTGGTTCACCGTACTTAAGGTCGAAGTAGCAGATATTGCCTTTGCCGTAGACTCCATCCTCGCAGCCGTAGCCTTGGCCGTTGCTCTTCCTGCCAGTGGTATCCGCAACATCGGCGGCCTCGACGGCGGACAGTTCCTTGTAATCTTCGCGGGCGGCTTCATTGGTCTCGTTATTATGCGGTTCGCTGCTTCCTTCTTCGTTAAGCTGCTTCACACCCGTCCGGGTCTTGAGGTTGCTGCCTTCTTCATCGTCGGCTGGGTAGGGGTTAAGCTCGCTGTTATCACCTTGGCCCACCCTGCTCTGGGTGTATTGTCCGAAGACTTCGCACACAGCACCTGGTGGAAACTGACCTTCTATGTAGTTCTGATCATCATTGCGGCTACAGGCTGGTTCTTGAGCAGTGTCAAGACCGAAGAGAATGTCGGCGAGAATCCGGTCAAGGAAGTCGACAAGCAGCTCGGTAAATAATCTTTATTAGAAAGAAAATATGGTCCATAAAATAAAAGAAATCGCCCCTTGGGATGGATGATGATTTTCCATCTTACCAAAGGGCGATTTCTTTTTGAGTTTTTGAAACTTAGGTGTATCACATCCCGCTTAAACAGCTATCTCCGCCACTTCATGAATCTGTAATCCAGCACATCCACCAGCAGAAATAGCACGAACCCCACCAGACTGAACAGCATAATTCCGGCGTACATCTCAGGGTAGTCCAGCCGCAGCCAGGCATCCATGATAAAGAAGCCCATGCCATGCTCCGTACCGTAGATTTCAGTGAAAAAGAGTATGGAAATCGCTGTACCCAACGATATGCGAATTGTGCTGAGGATCACCGATAAAGCGCCGGGAAGCGTCACATTCCAGAATTTCTGCATCGTGCTGGCACCAATACTCGTCAGGACATCATAAGTACTCTCAGGGATAGCCTTCACACCATCACGTACCGAGATAATGACCTGGAACAGTAGAATCAGCATAATCATCAGCACCTTGGAGGTTTCTCCAAGGCCGAAGAAGAGCATGACTACCGGCAAGAGCGCAATTTTGGGAATCGGATAGGTCAGATAGACGACCGGGTCCAGTACCCGGTTCCAGAAGGGAGAACGGCCCATTAGCAGACCGGCCAGCAGACCTAGCAGCAGAGCCAGCAGCACACCTTCAAAGATCCGCAGCAGACTGTAGCCGACATTCAGCGCCACATCATGGGCCCCCAGCTGAAACATTGCCTTATAGACCGCACACGGGCTAGGCAGAATCGCGTGATTCATGAGCAGATAAGCGACATACCAGACAACATTCATTCCGGCAAAAACGAGCAGCAGGCGCAGCAGGTGAATAAAATGCCGTCGTTTTACCATTTCTCTATCATTACCTTTCGGATTCTCTTGAACTGCATGAAGTATTCATCGCTCTCCCGCTTCTCGGAATGCTTCATGGCAAATATAGCGGCGTTATCAAGAATCTCCGGCGGCTCATGCTGCCCGGGCAGCATGATGATAATCTTCTGTCCCAGGAGAATCGCCTCCTCCACATCGTGGGTAACAAACAGTGTGGTCGCCGGATGCGCCTGCCAGTTGTCGATAAAAATCTGCTGCAGCCCTTCCCGCGTAATGGCATCCAGCGCCGAGAACGGCTCATCCAGCAGCAGAAGGGTCGGCAGAATGGCAAAGGCACGGGCAATGGCCACGCGCTGCTGCTGACCACCGCTCAGCGAGAGCGGAAACCGGCCGGCGAGCTGGGCGATCCCCATGGCTTCGAGCCAATGCATAATTTGCCGGTCCTGCTCCCGTCGATCCTGGCCCGCCCCGCCGGGACGGGCAATCCGCATTGCAATCCGGATATTGCCCTTGACCGTCTTCCAGGGCAGCAGGCCATAATTCTGCGGCACGAGTCCGATCAGCGTCTCCTTCTCATGGACAGATCTGCCATTGAAGAGCAGCTCTCCCTCATAACCGGGCAGCAGGCCGGCAATCGCCCGCAGCAGCGTGGATTTGCCGCTGCCCGAGGGGCCGATCACCGTATAAATCCCGTGCTCCGGCAGGGTCAGGCTCATCTCACCCAGAGCCAGCTGCCCGTTCTGATAAGCTACATGCAGCTGATGAATGCGGAGACCGCTATTTTTTAAACTGGACATCGGAGATCACATCTTCAGCCGATAGCGTTTTGGTCAGCAGTCCTTTTTCACGGGCCCAGGCAAAAGCAGCCTCCACTTCCTTCACATCCACCTGGTTCGCAGGCAGATACTCCGGCACCTTAATCTCATTCTTCAGCGTATCGGGATAGCCCACTTCCTTAATAATCAGGTCGATATATTCCGATTGATCATGTGTCTTCATATAATCGACTGCTTCATCATAAGCAGCGTACATATCGCGAATTCCCTGACCCTTGGCATCAATGGCACTCTGCGGAAAAGCCAGCACAAACGGATTGATCCCCGCACTATGGGTGGAGCTGAGAACGCGCAGACCGGCAGTACGGCCCATGGTTACAAAAGGCTCCGGCAAAACTGCCGCATCCGCCTTATTATTCTTAAGCAGCTCCAGACGCGTTGGAATCTGCGGCACTTCCGTTACGGTAATATCGGCTTCTGTCAGGCCTGCCTGCTTAAGCATCATGGCGGCGGTATATTGGGTCGAGGTATTCTTGGACAGGATTACGGTTTTCCCCTTCAGATCCTTTACCTCTTTCACTTCATCATTTCCGGTCAGCAGGTCGAATTCACCTGTGGTCGTGCTGGTGATTTTCACATCGAGTCCTGCTTCATTATAGATCGAGATCGCCACCAGATCCGCACTGAGGCCATCTACCTTACCCGCCTGAAAAGCCACATCTCGATCCTTCGCGCTCTTGAAGGTCTGGATATCCAGGTTCACATGATGCTTCTGATCAAATCCCTGCTCATGGGCAATAATAAAAGGAATCGCATCGATGGATGGCAGCAGTCCCAGCGATATCGTAACAGCCTCAGCAGGTGCAGCTGCAGCAGCTCCTGTATTTGCATTCTTGGCATTTCCTGCCTGATTTGCGCTACCGCATCCGGCAGCTGTCACGCTGACAGCCGCAGTCAGCACGACCAGCTTCATAAGGTGTTTCCAGTTTCTTGTCTTCATGAATCTTAATTCCCCCATCTCTTATCGGTTACGCTTCATGCGAATTTATTCACATACATAGTACACCCATTGTCCTATTTTGTATATTTATAAATTTAAGTATCAGTTCTCTAATGTCCAATAGGTTCATGGAATTCTTTTTACAGCAGCACCCAATAATGACGCAAATATGCTATAATGACCTGTACCTATTCCCCAGGTATCCCCCCTTCAAGCAGCAGTCCTATTCCTACCCTATCTAAGGAGCTGTGCCCTATGAGCGATGTAATTCTCCAGCAGATTCTTACCGAGCTGCAAGGCGTAAAATCCGAAATTAACGGAATGAAGTCCGAGATTTCTGGATTGAAGTCCGATATTAAAAATCTTCAGTCAGAATTCGCTACATTCAAGTCTGAAATTACGGCCGAGCTTGTGATCATCAAGGATGAAATTGTTAACATTAAGGCCGACATCGTTACCATCAAGGATGATATCGTTACCGTCAAGGCTGATATCGAAAGCATCAAGGAAGATACGAAGCTAATTCCACTGATTCAACAAGCGGTGTCCGAAGTCAACGCTGAAGTCGTTGCTGGCCGGGATTCTCTGGAGCGGATCGACCGAAGTCTAAGAGGACACGACGCCACGCTCGATATACTGGCCCGGCGTTCTATAGATCAGGAAGCTGAATTGAAACGTTTAGCTGCTTCTGCATAACATCCTGCCCCGAAGCGACCGCCCTCCCGGCTGCCGCTTTTTTGTTGCCCTCATATAGTCCATCACACAAGGACATTATTCTCTTATACAAATACAAACCCAGTTATCACAACATTATTCCTTATTTATTTGTCTTTATCAGGCGGACATTTCATTGCTTTTTGGATTATGTATGCTATAATGAAAGCGTAACCAAAATAGATGTACCAGAGGTTCATTACCGTATTTCATCGCCAAGGAGGATGAATGCAATGCTGGCAGGAATTAAGGAACTGAAGAATTGGGTAACCGGGATGTGGCAGCCGGGCATGGCTTCCGGAGAAGAAGATTACCGGAAGATGGAATATAGCGCACATCGTCATCTGCACACACCGCCAACCCCAAGTCCGCTTACTTACGAACAGGAATCACGCATCAAGACCGTCAAATTTCACTAATTTTCAATTAGATGTATATATAGAATACCATTCACCTATCAGGTTAAGGCCGCTAAGGAACGGGAGCATCCCGGTTCAGGCGGCCTTTTATTTGCTGCACTACATTATCTTGCTAACCACCGCAGGATCGTCTCTGCTGCTTCCAGATAGCGCTGTCCTACGAGCAGGCCGGTATGGGTGGTGCCCCAAAGACCTGCGTAGGCTGCGCGGAAATACGCTGCATTGGCTCTGCCCCGGCGCTCATCTTCATCACTGTTAACGGCATGGATCACCAGACAAGGGCAAGTAATGGACCCGCTGTCTACGGATACCCCAGCTGCCCCGAAATGATAAGAAAAAGTCCGAAATGCCTTGGCGGACTCCATCGTCAGGTATTTGCGCTGAAACGCTATGTCTTCTGCCGTCTCATCCAGGCTGGTCTCCTCTTCGCGAACCGGAGCGGGTACTACGTTACCCGGCATTATCTTAACGATATCCGTATAAGGAACCTCCTCATGTACCTCTCTGCATAGACTTGAATCAATCAACACAAGTCCGGCCAGACCGGCTGTCTCCGCCACCTTCTGGCTAAGAATCCCGCCCATGCTGAACCCGATCAGGGCAGGAGTAACTCCGCATTCAGCCTGGATCACCTGCACTACTTCATGGATATCCTCCAAATAATTTTCAAAGGCAATCTGCGTCATATCCAGCACCCGGCTCCGGTAATGACTTCTCAGATTCATCACATAACAGGTCCAGCCTTCGCTAATGAAATGGGGAATGTACTTGCTCCACATCCAGCTTCCGGTATACGCACCATGCACAAACAGCAGGGGTACCTTATTCTCCTGTTCCTGGCCTTCCCGCGCCTCCTCTCCCTTATAAATCTCCAGGTAAACATCATGCTCACCGACATATTTCTCTGTATGCGGCGGTAATTCATCAATGTAGTCTCTCATTGTAATGTCCTTTCCATTTATAGTTTTATATCAAACTATCATACAAATTTTTTTAGAAATTATGATTGATTTTCATTAAAATCGTCAGCAAAATCTTCTGCTCTTCTTCCGTGATATCGCGGTAGAACTGCTTCAGTATGGCAGAAGAGACCGATTCAAATACCGGCTCCAGCTCCTTCCCCTTCCCGGTTAGAGTAACATATACGTACCGGGTGTCCTCCTGATCCCTCTCCTTCATAACCAGTCCCAGCCGGACCAGCTTATCCACAAGTGCTGTAACTGTAGATTTGTCCTTATGAATATGTGCCGAGATCTCGGCCATGGTGAGTCTGTGCTTCGCCAGCAGCGCATACAGAATATCCCCGTGTGAGGTGGCAATGCCGTTTACTCCCTGCTTCGCCAGCTCTTGTACGATGAACCGGTTAACCTTCTCGCGGATCTTGGATATAAGTGAAATAGCATCTCTGGTTTCCATAAACGAATTATAGTTTGATATCAAACTAATGTCAATAGATCAATATTTCCGTGTGCTCCTATTCGGGGTCCTTATCAAACAGCATGACTTCCTCGCCCCGCTGTTGCCGGATCGCAATATTGGTTCTCCCCCAGGAGCACATCAGGTCAATGATCTCATTAGCAGTAATCCCATACTCGGTGATGTAATATTCCACTTTGGGCGGCATTTGGCTATAAACCACTCTGCCGATGATCCCGTCCCGTTCCAGCTCGCGAAGCTGCTGAATCAGAACCTTTTGCGAGATACCCGGAATACTGCGCTGCAGTTCACTCGTCCTCTTCGTTCCCGACATCAGTATACATATGATCAGCGACTTCCACTTCCCGCCAATAATCTCAAGCGTCGCCTCGATCCCTAAATGATATTGCTTCATCCCGGCACCTCCCCAGCAGTCATAACAACGCGCTGATCTAATGATCTCTATTCTGCCACATCCGGCACCCGATTTCCATGCATACCTGGAGGTAACTAGGTTACTTCATTGTGTGTATTTACATTTTCAGGAACTTACAAAATAATAGAAGCAGCTGCACAACACAAATTATACACCGGAAAGGTGATCCCTAATGACAACCCTGGTAATCCTGGCACACCCTGATATAGAGGCTTCAAGAGTGAACCGGAGATGGAGACAAGAGCTGCTGTTGCATCCGGAGGACGTTATGGTCCATGAGCTTTACAAGGAGTACCCGGACTGGAGCATCGATGTTCCGCGGGAGCAGCGTTTATTGGAGGGGCACGAGCTGATTATTTTCCAATTCCCCTTATATTGGTATAGCTACCCCCCGCTGCTGAAAAAATGGCTGGACGATGTGTTCACTCACGGCTGGGCTTACGGCTCAAGCGGCAACAAGCTGAAGGGTAAGAAGCTGGGCATAGCTATGACCATCGGCGATAAAAAGGAAAACTACCAGCCGGCCGGGTCTGTTTCTTTTACAGTAGATGAGATCATCGCCCCGTTCCAGGCCAGTGCCATCCATGTCGGCGCAACCGCCCTGCCTTACTTGGCCGTGTTCGGCGCTTCCTTCCAGGCGAGTGACGATGTTATTAATCAGAGTGCGTTGGATTATTGGGAGTATATCCTTCGGAACCGGTAATATGCCGCTATTCCCGCTTCTTCCCGACCGCGCCCATGTAGATTACAAATTCTTCTTCGCCATCCAGTTCGAGCACCTCATCAATCAGCTGCTGATCATAGATTCCGATGGCACAAGCTCCGGCCCCGATGGATTCACTGGCCAGGTACAGATTCTGGCAGACATGCCCGGCATCAATGAGAATTTTTTTGTGCGCGGAGATATCATATTTCCATTCAGACCGGTACGGCGTAGTGCTCCAGGCGAACAGAACGGCAGCCTTCTTGGCGAAGTTGGGGACAAAGGGCTGCTCCAGCGTGATCGCATCAATCTTCTGTTCCAGCTGGTCTAATTCAAACATAAACAACAGCTTGTGCTCCACAGGAAGGTATCGGTAAATGCCCTGCTGTATTCCTTCTACCCGCATAATCATCAGATAGGTCTCAAACGTATGGGTCGCCCCGCTACACGGTACCGTCCGCAGAGTCAGTCCGTTCTTGCTCATCCCGGTAATGCCCTGGGTGGCCCATAGTAAATAGGATAGCTCCTCCAGACTTAGCGTGTCGGCTGAATAGAATCTTGTACTCCTTCTCTGGCCGATGCAATCCACAATATTGTTCTGACTCACAACGTCCCGGCTGACCTCAGGCAAATCAATGATCTGCGCCTCTTCATCATAGGACTTCACAATCGGCGGCTGCGCGATGCCCTTAATCTTGTCTGTTCGGATATGCTTGAATTCTTGAAAATTCGATTTCAGCAGTTGTCTCTGTTGTTCGTATCTTGTCATTATAAATCCTCCTGGCGTCCCTTGATCCTATAAATTTATCATGTGATTCGAATTAGTTTGTGATTATAATCACTATCTTTACAAATGCAAAGCTATTTTTGCAGCGATGACTGTCCAGCTTGAAAAAAAGACCAAATGAGGCCCCCTTTCCCGGCGGCAGTCACTTGGTTTATTCACTTTTGAAGCATGGAAGCGATATCATTAAAGCGAACGCAACTCCATCTTTTGCATATCTACGATAAAACCATGGGCCTCACTCTCATCAATGGGTCTCTGCGCAGATGAATAACGCACTCCTCATTGGCAGTGTGATAGACAAGATTGCCAGGTCCGGCGCTGAAAAATTCCTGGTTGGCGTTCTTCTCAGATACTGCACGAACAGGAGCTACTTCCGTTATAATTTTCTTATCATCTTCCTCGCGATAGTCAAGAATGGAAAGCAAAACAAATTGGTCAGGAAACAATTCTCCTACTTGCTGCCATTTCATTCTTTCACACCTCCCGGGTAGCCATCGATAAAAAAGTGGTTCTAATGAATTCATTTATCATTATGTGTTATTCAACTATCGTTCCTTGTTCTACAACAATTACTTCTACACCCAACTCTTCAATTTCGACCAACTGATCTTCAGCAGCATCCCAATCAGTGATTAGCTTATCAATTTTATCTGCAGAACAAATTTTTAATATGGATTCTACTCCAATTTTCTCAGACGGATATAAAGCTATATTACATTTAGAACTTTCAACAACTGCTTGTGTAAAACCGACACCTTTGGATTTTTGAATGGACATCCCAAAAGCAGCAGAAAGACCAGCGCTTGTTAAGAAGCTGATATCAAAACGAATGTTTTTAACAAATTCGATAGCATAGTAGTCACTAAACTGACCTTTCTGACTCATCTCGCCACCGACCATAATGGTATTGATATTATCATAATTTCTAAGTTCACCTGCAATAACAATTGAATTAGTTACAGCCGTAAAAGGGATGTTTTCAGGCAAATTTTGTGCCATAAAATAACCTACTGAAGCGGCATTCAGAAAAATTACATCATTAGCCTTGATGTAACTAACTGCTTTTCTCGCGATAGCTAAATAATTATCTTTTATTTCCGTTATGTCTCGTGGTGTATATTTGGGTGGTGTAGTATAACCTATTTGCAAGGCAGGAATCGCTCCACCATGTGTTCGTCTTAGGAGTCCTTTTTCTTCAAGAATACGTAAATCACGTCTTGCCGTATCAAAGCCGATATTAAATAGCGTTTCAATTTCACTTGCCCTAATTCTTCCTTCCTTTTCCAATATCTTTAGAATTTCTTGATGTCGTTCCTCCATAAACATACAATCACTTACCTTTCATAAGTATTATTCAGTAAAGGAGTTGCGCACCACATTCACTGTTACTCACATTATATAACGTAATTTACCATCTGTGAATACAATTTCGTTAATGAACGTGATTAAATGTGATTAAATGTGAACGAGTTGAGCGTTACTTATTTCATTTGATATGTACAGAGGCATAAATAAAAAGGAATAGAAAATCGACATCACCTGCCGGTCTTTTCCTCCAAACAAAAAACCTCCCCTCATCCCGAAGGATAACGGAAGGCTTAAACGCATCACCTCTGAAGCATGGCAGCTATATTTTCAGCTCCCCAAGCTTGATCAGCTCGACAACCGCTTGCGAACGGCCTTTTACGTTTAATTTTTGCATTACGTTGGAGATGTGGTTGCGGACGGTTTTTTCGCTGATGAATAACAGTCCGGCAATATCCCGTGTAGTTTTGTCCTGCACAAGAAGCTCGAATACTTCGCGTTCACGATGCGTCAACAAGAATTTGCTATGATGTTCGTTGCCCTTCAATGGTGTCACCCCTCCTTGCCCTGGGTTTGTTTGGTATAACAAGGTAAAGGGATACAGTCAAAACATACTATGTGGAGGGGCAAGTAATGGTGCTGTCGCAGCATTAAATTGGGCGGGGGCAGGCGCAGAGTCTGGACAATCCCGGAACATCGCAGCCAGGCCGCAGCAAAACCGGCCGCAGCTCCTTACGCGTTAAGGGCTGCAGCCGGCGGGCAAATGCTATAGAATACGCGTTACAGCAGCAAGCTGTACCGGTCCGTCACGCCCTTGCGGTCACGCCGGTTTCTCCGGTAGAGCTGTTGTTGCACCCCCAGTGTAATGTATGAAATGGATTCCATAGCAAGCTTTTTATCGGCCGAAAAGCGGTTCATTTCTATGTTAGAATAAGGTCATACCAGTCTCACACAGGAGGCCCAGACGAACGTGGCTAATATTAAAGAAATCGCCCGGATGGCCGGAGTATCTGTAACGACCGTCTCACGGGTGCTGAATAATCATCCGTATGTCAGTAAGGACAAAAGAGACGCTGTACTGCAGACGATTGAGCAGCTCGACTATACCCGCAATATGAACGCCGTTCATCTGATTACCGGACGTACCGGTGCGGTGGCGGTGATTCTGCCGTATATTCATGCTTTTTATTTCTCTATTATTATGAATGGCATTGCCCGCGAGGCGCTGCTCTCGCAATACCGGCTGATTCTGTGCCAGAGCAATTATCTGGAGGAAGAAGAAATCAAAGTGCTGGAGATGCTGCGCCATAAAGAAATTGACGGTGTCGTGATTGTATCTACTGCGCTGAAGCCGGACATCATTGAGGAGTATACGGCCTACGGTCCGGTTGTCACTTGCCAAGACAACGGAGCGCGGCGATACTCTTCTGTCTATATTGAGCATTATGCGGCTTTCAAGGAAGGTCTGGAGTACTTGACCGGCAAAGGTTACCGCTCCATCGGATATTGTGAAGGACGGAGTAATGGCAGCAGCGCCGTGATCCGTCAGGCTGCTTACCGCGAATTCATTGCTGAGCATAAGCTGGCTTTTGAAGAGGAATGGATGATCTATGACTGTACAACGGAGGAAGACGGCGCAGCCGTTGCACAGTCCCTGCTGAAGATGCCACAGCGGCCGGAAGCCATGATTATTACGGGAGACCATGTTGCTGCCGGGCTGATTATTGAAGCGCGCAGAGCCGGCCTTAGCATCCCTCATGACCTCGCAGTTATGGGCTTCGACAACCAGCCAATCGGACGGCTGCTTCAGATCACCACCATGGATAACCACCTGTATGAGATGGGGGCCGCCGCCTTCCGCATTATCCATGAGCAGATCCACTCGGAGCACCTGGGGCCGGTCTACCGCAAGCTGGACTACCGGATTATTGAGCGGTCCACGGTGTAGTCACAGATCAGGCGGTTGAGCTATGATTTTGGGCCGTTGTTATGAGTACATAGCTGCATTTTGTGCAGGAATACAGATATGATCTGCGTCTTCCGCCTGTCGGAAGGCTTTTTTGTGCGTTCCTGCATGGATATGATAATTATCACATTTTTATTGACAGCTATTAGCTGTGGAATTATGATAAGTCCATAATTGATAACGATTATCATTTTCATAATCGAAAAGGGGTATCCACCGGATGAAAATAGGTTATGCAGTACCTGCGGGTCTGCTTGCAGCGTCCCTCCTGTTCGCCGGATGTGCGGGCAAGGACAACAGTAATAACAATGGTAATAACAGCAATGATTCGGGAAATAATGCCGCAGCCCAGGCAGGTAGCGGGACAGAAAGTGTAGCGAAGGCCGGAGGTGAGACCAACGCAGATTTCACCACTGCCATCGACGAATACCGCAAATACGTCATTGAACAATGCGATGCGTTCGTCAAGCAGACCGAAGGCTTCACGGATGCCGTCAAGGCGGGCAAGCTGGAAGAAGCCAAAGCGCTGTATGCTCCGGCGCGTATGCACTATGAGCGGATCGAGCCGATCGCGGAAGCGCTCGGAGATCTGGACCCGAATATAGATGCCCGTGAGAATGATGTGGATGCCGCGCAGTGGCGCGGTTTCCATAAGATTGAACAGGCACTCTGGCAGAATCATACAACGGAGGGCATGACGGATGTCGCGGACCGCCTGCTGAAGGATGCGCAGCTGCTGCGTGCCAAGGTGGAGACGGCCGGAATCGATGCCAATCTGCTCGTTACCGGGGCGGTAGAGCTGCTGAATGAGGTCTCCTCCTCCAAAGTTACGGGGGAAGAGGAGCGTTATTCCCATACGGATTTGTATGATTTTGTGGCGAATGTGGAGGGGGCCCAGAAGATCTATGAGCTGCTAAAGCCGGAGCTGGCCAAAAAAGACCCGGCCCTTGAGCAAACCATCGGCGAGCGGTTCACCGCCTTAATGAATGAGCTGGCGCCGTTCAAATCGGGGGAGGGGTACGTCTCTTACGAAACGCTCAAACCGGAGGAGGTCCGCAGGTTAAGCCAGAACCTCGACGCCTTGGCTGAGCCGCTATCCAACATGGGAACGATTCTGGGAGTGTGACGATATGAACAAGAAAGATAAGAATGCCCGGAATGCGGCTGACGCGGATCACGGAATTCCTGCAGCGGAGACTAAGCTGTTCAATACCAAATTCAGCCGCCGCGATATGCTGCGGCTGACCGGTGCCTCGGGTATCGGGCTGCTGCTGGGCGGAGGCGGTGTGGGCGGCATTATGGCGGCACGCCAGGCAGCAGGACGGGCGGTCCCGGCCGCCGCAGCCTTCGGGCAGAATGAAGAACAGGCGGATACGATCCCCTTCTACGGCAAGCACCAGGCGGGGATTCTTACCCCTGCGCAGAATTTTCTGTGCTTCGCTTCATTTGATGTGACGACTACCAGCGTCGGTGATGTACAGAAACTTATGCAGGCTTGGACTACAGCTGCTGCCGCGCTTACTTCCGGTACGATGATCGGCACGGCGAACGACAAGCCCAATCTTCCGCCTACCGATACCGGCGAGGCGGATGGTCTCACCCCTTCCAAGTGCACACTTACCTTCGGGGCAGGCCCGGCCCTGTTTGACAGCCGGTTCGGGCTGGCCGGGAAGCGGCCCGCCTCCTTCATTGAGCTCCCGGCATTCCCAGGGGATAGCCTGGAGCCGCAGTGGTGCGGCGGCGATCTCTGTGTGCAGGCCTGCGCGGATGATATGCAGGTGGCGTTCCATGCCATCCGCAATCTGGCCCGCATCGCCCGGGGCACAGCGGTGCTGCGCTGGACCCAGGAAGGCTTCCAGCGCAGCGGCAGCGCCGATCCGTCAGGCGGCACCCCGCGTAATCTGCTCGGCTTCAAGGACGGTACGGGGAATCCGGACGTCACCGATGAGACGCTGATGCGAAATATCGTCTGGAGCGGCAACGCCGATGGCCCGGCCTGGATGAATGGGGGCACGTATCTTGCGGTGCGCCGCGTACGGTTCCGTATTGAGGTCTGGGACCGCTCCTCGCTGAGCGATCAGGAGGCCACCTTCGGGCGGCACCGGCAGAGCGGCGCACCTATTGGAGCCGGAGATGAATTCGCTGAGCTAAATCTGGCAGCAGCGGATGCTGCCGGCAAGCCGCTCATCCCGCCGGACTCCCATTCCGCTCTCGCCCATGGAGACGGCTCGGTCCAAATGCTGCGCCGCTCCTATTCCTATTCCAGCGGCATGGATCTCAAGACCGGACAGCTTGATGCCGGTCTGGTATTCATCAGCTTCCAAAAGGATCTGATGAAGCAGTTCGTCAGCATCCAGCAGCGCCTCGCTAAAAATGACCGGCTGAATGAATATATGGTTCACACCGGCAGTGCTGTCTTCGCCTGCTTCCCGGGTGTACACGAAGGCGGCTATATCGGGGAGATGCTGCTGGGATGACTGAATGCCTGAGAGGAATGATCCCGATGAAGATCACAGTTATACATGGTCCTTGGCGGCAGATCAGGGCAGCGCTGCTGCTCCTCTGCCTGCTTGTGCTGCTGCCCGGCGCGCCGGCTTCTGCGTCAGGCGCGCCGCTGGATGAGCTGCTGCCGCCTGTAGGCAGCGCGCTGGTCGAGGCCGGCCAGAGCCGCTGGGAAGCGGCGGCGGCCGATGTCGATTCGTTCGCGGTGCTGTGGCGCAGCGCGAACGGGAGCACGCCGGACCCGGCACTCGCCGGTCCGGCTGCTGAGGTGGACGCCGCGCTGGCCGCTGCGGCGGAAGCTTTGGCGGGCGGCGGCGGAGCGCCCGCCAAGGCAGCCTTGTCCACGCTCGCCCGCAGCGTGGACGCGTTCGTCACCGCCGCCGCAGGCGAAGGCGGCGGTGACACGGGCGCCGCCGGACGCGCAGCGGCGGCGAAGCTGCTGCCCGCGGCGGAGCGCACGCGGGATGCGGCGCGCAGCGCCGACTGGGCCGCGGCGGCGGAAGCCTACCGCGCCGTGGTGAGCGGCTGGACGCCGGCGGAACGCGGCATCCGGGCGGACAATCCCGCCGTCTACGGCTTGCTGGAGACGAAGATGAGCCTGCTGCGCATTGCGCTGCAGGCAGAGCCGGTCCGCGGAGAGGCCGCGCAGGCGGAAGCGGAAGCGCTGGTGACGCTCCTGTCCGGCTACAGCGAAGGTAAAGCCGCCGATACCGGTGGCGCGCCAGCGGAGCCAGCTTCCATTGAAGGGCTGATCCGCTATCTGAAGCAAGCTTCCGCCGCCGCCCAGGCCGGCGACAGCGCAGCAGCCGCTGATATCATGGAACAGTTCATCACTGCCTGGCCTTCGGCCGAAGGCCAGGTCCAGCTGGCCTCCCCCAAGGTCTATGCCAGCATCGAGAACGAGAGCACCGCCGTCACCGGTTATCTGCTCTCCAGCCCTCCGAAGCTGGACCAAGCGCTATCGCTAATGGGCACGATGCTTTCTGAGCTGACGCCGCTGGCCGGGGAACAGACTTATACCGCATGGGATGCGGCACTCATTCTGCTGCGCGAGGGGCTGGAGGCGATTCTAGTACTCGCCGCCCTACTTGCCTATCTGCGCCGTGAAGCAGTACCGGCGGCACGCCGCTGGGTATGGTCTGGTGCGGCGGCAGGTCTCGCTGCAAGTATCGGCCTCGCCGTATTGCTGACCTATTCCCTCTCTCAAGCCGCCTCTGGCGGCGCACGCGAGCTGATCGAAGGGATCGCCGGCCTCGTGGCCGTGATCATGATGCTCACCGTCGGCCGTTGGCTGCACGGCAAATCCAGCACGGCGGCCTGGAATAAATATGTAGACCGCCAGATGCAGGGTGCCCTGGCCAAGGGCAATCTGTGGTACCTGTTCTTCATCGCTGCGCTGGCCATTTTGCGCGAAGGGGCGGAGACTACGATTTTTTACGCAGGGATGGCCCCGGCCATCGATACCTCTCAGCTGCTGCTCGGGATTGGCAGTGCTCTTATAGTCCTGATCATTCTCGGCTATGCCATGATTGCACTGAGCGCCAGATTGCCGGTTGTTGCCTTCTTCCGCGTCGCTACAGCACTGATCTACTATTTGGTGTTCCGCTTCCTCGGTGAGAGCCTTCATGCCTTACAGATCGCTGGCAAGCTGCCCGCCCATAACGGGCACAGTCTGCCTTCCATCGGCTGGCTTGGCATGTATCCGACCTGGGAGACTACCATCCCACAGCTGCTGATACTCGTCTTCATCTTATGGGAGCTGCTGCGCGGCAGACGTACTGCCAACAGGACAAAGGCTGCAAACGGGATCACTAAGTAAACATACTAATTATGTAAAAGCTGCAATCAGTGCGTGTGCCTTCAAACATGCAGATTGCAGCTTTTTGTATCTCCTGCCACTTGGTTGGCTATATTCCCCTCCGCCAATGCATGAAGCAGAAATGAATAGATGGAAAAACAGCATTTAATTTTTACTCAATGAGCTTAAAGTGGAATATGAGCAAAATTAAGCAGCAAAATCCAATTATTTTCCACAACAAACTGAATTACGAGTTAATAAGTAACGAAAATCCAACTGTTTCCTCTTACAATAATCCTTCCATCCTCCCCCCTACCACAAATCCACCACCTCCATCTCCTTAATTCTGCCCCAGACCAGCCTTAAACCAAACTGCCTATTGCAACCTTCCGCAATTTGTTTTATCCTGATTATGAAAATAATTTTCTTAATAAACACAAATATTATGTAAAATAATTTCAAATGCAACTTAGGTCAAAACTTAACCTGTCCATTTCCGCATGTCCATTTCTACATTTTCATTCGGGTAAGTAGAGAAAGCTACATGAATCTGATTCTATAGAAAAGAAGGTGAGCGCTTGTCTCCCATTCTGCATGCTCTGGAGCATGACAATTCCAAGCTGTCGCAAATGGAACGCAAGCTGGCTGAGCGCATTCTGGCCTCGCCCGGGGAAATTGTCCATATGGGCATCACGGAGCTGGCGGAGGAATGCGGCATCAGCACGGCGACGATTACGCGGTTCTGCAAAGCGCTGCACTTCAAGGGTTACCCTGATTTCAAGCTCAAGCTGGCAGCTGAGCTGGCGCATAGCGACGGCTCGCCGGAGACCGGCAGCTCCTCTTATCAGGACATCGTGGCCGGCAATCCGCTGCAATTCATTGTAGAGGCCATGCAGGCCAACCACCTGGCCTCGATCCGGGACACCACCTCGCTGCTGGATCTGGGCCGGCTGCAGCAGGTCATTGATCTGCTGTGCCGGGCGCGGCGGGTCGATCTGTACGGGATGGCGACCTCATCCATCGTAGCCCAGGATTTCTATCAGAAGCTGATCCGCATCGGCGTGAACTGCACCGCTTTTGCCGATTCCCATATGCAGATTACTTCCGCTTCCTCACTCTCTTCCGGCGATGTGGCCTTCGCAGTCTCTTATTCGGGGGAGACCCCGGAGACGGTGGATGCCTTAACCTGTGCAGCCGCAAGCGGCGCAGCTACGGTGTCGTTAACCTCCTACGGAAGCAGTACTCTGGCTACACTCGCTGACATTCCGCTGTTCTCCTCGTCTCTTGAGCAGGGCATGCGGCGCGGCGATATGGCTTCACGGATCGCACAGCTGCATATTATCGATATTCTGTTCACCGGCATGGTCAGTACCCGGTTTGGAGATTTCATCCCAAGGCTTGAGCAATCTTACCGGAACGTCCAACATTACCGTCATAAACGGGGAGGTCAAATCTAATGAATATTTTGAAATTTCAGCATGAAGAAGATTTCGCAGCCACAGGAGCTAACCTGATCGCCAGTCTGCTGCAGAGCAATCCCAGAGCCGTTCTCGGGCTGGCTACCGGAAGCTCCCCTGTCGGGGTATATGAGAAGCTGGTAGAAATGCACCGCAAGGGCAATGTCAGCTTCGCCAAAGCCTCATCCTACAACCTGGACGAATATGTCGGACTGCCTGTGGATCATCCGCAGAGCTACCGGAGCTTCATGAATGAGCATCTGTTCAATCACGTTGATATCGACCCGGCCCGCACTCATGTGCCTAACGGAAATGCTCCAGACCTTGCGGCCGAATGCCGTGCGTATGACAAGTTGCTGGAGGATAACGGTCCGGCGGATCTGCAGATCCTCGGCATCGGCAGCAACGGCCATATCGGCTTCAACGAGCCGGATGCCAGCCTGAGCAGCGGAACGCATGTGGTCGATCTGCTGGAAGAGACCCTGGAAGCCAATGCCCGCTTCTTCGACCGTGTAGAGGATGTACCGCGTCAGGCGGTAACGATGGGCATCGGCGGTATTCTCAAGGCGAAGCAGATTGTACTGCTTGTCCGCGGGGAAGAGAAGGCGGAAGCGGTTAAAAATGCGCTGGAGGGCCCTATCACTACCCAGTGCCCCGCTTCGCTGCTGCAGAGCCATCCGAATGTGGTCGTCCTGCTGGATGAAGGTGCTGCCAAATGGCTGAAATAAACGGTATGAGCGGAGAACTGTTGTACGGTAAGGTGTTGACTCCTGATGGAATCATCGAGCAGGGTGTAATTGCCGTAGCAGAAGGCTTGATTCAATATGTAGGAGAAGCCGCTTGGCTGCCCGCAGCTTATGAGGGCTGGCAGACAGTCACCCGTGAGCCGCAAGGTCTGCTGATCCCCGGATTCGTCGATGTGCATGTACACGGCGGAGCCGGACATGACTTCATGTACAGCGATGCAGATGCTCTTGACACCATCACACGGTTCCATGCCTCACACGGGACGACCTCGATGCTTGCTACAACCATGACAGCTGCCAAGGCAGACATCGATCAGGTGCTGGCAGAGGTAGATGCTTATCGCACGCGTGAAGGCGGCATGCCCTTTGCAAGGCTGGCAGGTGTACATCTGGAGGGACCTTTCATTAGCGTAAGATGGCCTGGAGCGCAGAATCCTGAGCACATTGTTCCGGCTAATATAGAATGGCTGGAGGAATGGGAGGACAAGTATCCGGGAATGATCCGTCAGGTCACCCTGGCTCCCGAGCGCGAAGCTGCTCTGGAAGCTATCCAGTGGCTGCGCAAGCATGGCATTACGGCTGCACTCGGCCACACAGATGCTACATTCGAGCAGGTGATTACCGCTGCCGATGCGGGACTGAACCAGGCGGTGCACATGTTCAATGCCATGACGCCGCTGCATCACCGCAAGCCGGGAACGGCCGGTGCCGTCCTGTTCGATCCCCGGATCAGAGCCGAGGTCATTGCCGACGGAATCCATGTTCATCCGGCAGCCATCAGCCTCATTACCCGGCTCAAGAACAATCATAATCTGCTGCTGATCACAGATGCCATGTCAGCGACGGGACTCAGCGACGGAGAATATGCCATCGGTGATCTGCCTGTGATCGTCAAAGACGGCATAGCCACGCTGAAGGAGCATCCTGAAGCTCTGGCCGGCAGCACACTGACCATGATTAGCGGGTTCCGTTATCTGGTTCAGGAGGTCGGTCTCAGCCTGCTCGAAGCCTCACAGGCTGCCAGCCTTAATCCGGCGCTGTCACTAGGCCTGCAGCGGTCTATCGGAACGCTTGAGGCAGGGAAGCGCGGCGATATTCTGCAGCTGAACCAAGACCTGAACCTGCGCGGCGTATGGATCGGCGGACGCAAGCTGAAGGCCTAAATACAGGCAGTAAGACGCAGCTTCGTATTCCTATAAACGCAGGCAATGCAGCCCTCTCACCCGGCTTTCCGGGTAAGAGGGCTGCATTGTTTGCGTTTGTCTTCATTCACTTGTGCCCGTCTATGCCCATCTGTGCCCGTCATTTGAATAAGCCTCATATCCCTCTGGAATACTATCTTCATTCAAGGCACTATGCAGTAGGCTGCTCACTTTCCGCTGCGCGCAGGGAAAATCCGTTCCGCCATGATACGGAATTCATTCGCGAAGCCTCTGAGCGGATGTCCGGCACGGAATTCCCGGGCATAATAATCGGCCCGTTCCACGAAATCCGGGTTCGCCGAGACATACACATTGCTGACGTATGTGTTGCCTTTTTTAACCTCTGCAGCGATTTTATTCTTGATCTCCCCGGGAAGATTGTCTTTATCCTCCCCCATATTGCTTCTGGACATAATCCCGTTATTGCCGTTCCCCGGATAATCTCCGGGAGTCGCCATACCTGTACCGCCAACGGTTCCGGTGCCTGTCAGACTCCCTGGAATGCCCGCCATGGAGCCGCCTGTCCCCGTCATTCCGGGAACACCGGCAGCTGTCCCTCTTCCGGTAGCCGCCTCGCGGGTGGTATTCCGGGTGTGGATACCGCCCGAAGCATGCTCCAGCATTACAGCGACATAAGCGCTTCGGCCGACCATGATAACGTTAGCCGAACGAACTTCCGGCATGGCCGCTACACGGTCAGCCAATTCCTTGCTTACCTCCATGCTGCCGAAGTCATCGTCACGCATTCCGTCCCGTGCGGAGTTCACGTGGATTCGCCCGTCAGTCCCCCTTACACTTTTCGTCTGCATATTGCCATTATCTGCCGAATGGCCGGCACTGCAGCCGGTCATACTTAAGGCGCCGGCCAGCAAGGCAGCAGACACGGACAAGCCGAATTTCGATCGCAACATTCCTTCATCTCCCATCACAGAATAATGTAGTGCAGCGTCACAAGACTTAGCATGGCTCCTCCGCTGCCGGGCTATCCAGAAAGGATTTGGCAATGCCGCCCCCCACAGTCACGTGTAAGAGAAATCCGGCGTATCTTATATAACAGCAGACTGTGTTTCTCCGCAGGCAGTCCAGATCAGGAGGGGTAAGCTTGAGAATTCTATTTACGTTTTATGTACCTAGCGGCGGGGTGGAGACCCTGAACAGGCTGCGGTGTGAGAGTCTTCAAAAGAACGGCATCGAATGCCATGTGCTCTATCTCATGCCGGGGTCCGGCACCCACAATAGTGTAAGCTTCCCGGTATTTATCACTTCGCAGGATGAAGATATCAGGGCTATACTGAATGCCCATCATTATGACGCCATCATTGTAACCTCAGATTATCTGCTGCTGGAACGTCTGCGCCGGCTGGGGTATGGAGGCCTCCTGATCTACGAGTCCCAGGGTCTGGGAACACGAAGTGAAGCCCGTAATGTGATTATAGATTCTGTGCCTTATCTGCAATCCTTCTGCAATGCCGTGCTGATTCCCCCCACCGATCATTTACTGGAGCTGTTTATCGAGATCTGCCCCTGGCTCCAGCGCTATGTCATTCCGAACCTTGTGGATGTACAAGGATTCCGGTATATCCCCGCTGAGGCGCCCGTTGATCCTGTCATTGCCTGGGTAGGTCGGCTGGAACCCAACAAGAACTGGAGCGAGTACCTGAAGATTGCCCACCATATCCGCAAAGCAAAACCTAACCTGCATCTCTGGATGTTCCATGATCCGGGCTTGGCCTCCGATGACCAGAAGGCGGCATTCAATGAAGAACTGCATGCTCTTGGTCTGAATGACCGGCTGAATGTGTTCACGAATATGCCTAACCAGATGATGCCTGTCTACTATTCATCGATTGCCGCTTCAGGAGGCTTCCTGCTGTCCAGCTCTGTCACAGAAGGCTTCGGATATGCCGTAGCTGAGGCTGTCTGCTGCTCCTGTCCTGTACTCAGCACGGATTCCGACGGGGTCAGATCCTTCATCACCCATAATATTACGGGCAAATTCTATCCGCTTGGCAATGTGGAGGCTGCCGTGAACGAAGGACTGGAACTGATGAATAACATCCCGCTGCGCGAAGCTATCTGCTATCAGGGCCGTCAGCATATGGTTACGCATTTCGGCTTCGATCAGTATGCGCATTCCTTCCGCGAGATGATGAATTCCTTCTCTATCTTCTAACTACTACAAGCTTCTCATCTCCCAGTCTTCCGGCAAAAAAACCTTCAACCCCAGCGCCAGCCGGGGTTGAAGGTTTCTCTGTGTATGGCATTCTGCCCTGACGCATTACGTGCCTTGTCTGGACACCATCTCAAACAGCTCAGCCTGGAAGACCTGTACGCTTCTCTCCCAGGTGAAACTCAGGGAATCCTGCTCTCCCCTGGCAGCCAGATGCCGGCGAAGCTCCCCGTCGTTAATGAGCGTTACAATATCTGCAGCAAGACGGTTCTCATGACGATACGACATCAGGCAGTTCTGCCCGTGTGCACAGTATTCGAGATTTCCTCCTGAATATACGGTAGCCAGAGCAGCACCGCAGCGCATCGCTTCCAGCCCCGGCAGTGAACCGGCATCATTGGTACTTGCGCTGACAAAAATATCCGTCTCATTGTAATGATAAGCCAATTCATCGTCATTCCCGGGTGTCCGCAGCTGATAGCGCCCTGTATTAAGTAAGGCCTGCAACCTCCCGGAAGTGGCATATTCAGCAGGGGGAGTCATGATATAGATCTCCACCTCAGGATGAAGCCGCTTGACCATATCGAGCTGCTGAATCAGGTATTCCTGTTCACGGTGGCCGGAGAATCCGCCTTCTGGACGCCGCATAATAGCCGAGACGATCAGCGGCTTGCCCGGATTGTCGCGAAAATGCGTATTATGGAAATGCGGATCAACACCGACCGGAACAATCATCCCCTTAATGCCGTGATTGATCCGTATGACCTCCTGCTGCCAGCGCGACAGTACAAGCAGGTTGCGGGTAATGCCGTAGGAGGCGAACGACTGATTATTATCCGGCAGGAAATTCGGCTCATAGCATAAGGCCAGCCGGATATGCAGCCCTTTGCCCTGAAGGCTGGCCCGTTCGGCAACCGGAACGGTTGTATAATAATTGGAGATAATGACATCCCCGTAAGGGAAATGGTCTTCTGTAAGGACCGGGGCGGGCACAGGGATAATCGGACATTTCATCTCATATTCCACAACACCTAAGCTGGGCATAAGAACAACGACCTCATGGCCTATTAAAGTCAGGGCGTTCGCAAGCTCCGCTATCATCCGCTGCGCACCGCCTCTGGATAAGGTCAGAACCGGAAAGGTCAGTCTCAATTCCTTCTCTCCTTTCTCAGCAGCTTCGTCAATTTCCCCCTGTGCATGGACTGAACCATGGCAATTTCCCGGTTCTGCGCCTCGCTGTGCAGGACCGAGCCCATCTCATTATGGACGCGGTAATCCAGCAGCGGCTCTTCTATATAAGACCACTCATAATGAGGCAGAATCCGCAGCCACATATCATAATCCTGTGTATACAGGAGCTTCTCATTAAACATACCAACCCTGGAGAGAACCTCCATATCTAACAGCACCGTGCTGCCGTTCACCGGACAGCCGGACATCATGGTCTGTATGAGGGCCGGCCTGCGCAAGGACGGCATTCGGACTATATCGGAGAACCGCTGCCCGTGCTCATTAATATAGTAGTAAGCCGTATGATTGAAGGAGGTGCCCGAATTGCGGATAGCTTCTATCTGCCGTCTGATTTTATCGGGATGAAACAGATCGTCCGCGCTTAACCAGGCAAAATAAGCTCCGCTTGCCACCTCGATTCCCTTATTGAGGGCCGAGCCGGTCCCTCCATTGGTCTTGCGGACATACACAATCCGGCTTCTATAGGCGTCTAGCTTCTCTGTATGGAGCGTTGAACCGTCATCCACCACGATCAGCTCAATATCCGTGTAGCTCTGGGCCAGCACGCTTTCGACCGCCAGATGTACGTAAGGACAATTATAGAACGGAATTACCACCGAGACCTTGGTCTTCTGATTCATGCCCCGGCCTCCTCCCTGAGTCATTTATACAGTCTTGCAGGCGAGCAGGGCGTCCAGCGGCGCGTGATTCTCACCGAAGGCTTCCCGGAATGAAGGATTCTCCGCATGGTGAAAGCCCTTCAGTACAGTTACAGCGTAGCCCAGCTTCAGAAAGTCCTCAGGCTCCCATCCGCTCCAGTGCTTCTGGTAGTACTCTCCATGCAGATTGAAATGGTCCTTCCCCTCCTGCGGGAAGAAGCCCCGCGGTGTAAATACGACGACACGGTTCGCAGCGATGAGCTCCGCCTTACGCAGCAGCTCCTTGCCTTCACTCATCGAGAAATGCTCCAGCGAATCAATCAGAGTGACCGCTGAGAAGGTTCCCGGCAGGAACAGCTTATCGATATGACCGGCATCGGCATGAACCGGAATGATATGGGGAGCCTTGTATTTGCGGTGCAGCAGATAAGGCCTGTGGATATCCAGCCCCAGCACCACTGCGGCTTCATACCGCTCCAGCAGCGTACCGGTACCGCTGCCGATATCCAGTATACTCTCGGAGAATTTCAACTGCTCCAGCAGGACCGGCAGGAAGTCTTTCACTTCGATTTCCCGGTACATATGCTCTCCCTCCTAAGCGTTAATTGCCTTACCTTGGGCTGTGCTGCAGTGCCGGCTGTCCGCTCCGGCAGCTAGCCGCCCATGGAGGCAATCAGGGCGCTTAACGGAGCGTGATAACGGGCACTGGTTGCTGCAGCTTCAGCCATAATGACATCGTAGTGTCTGAGCGTGCCCATTCCCTCATGCCGGCGGTAAGCCGTCAAGGACTGGTTCAGCATCACCGGTGCATAACCATTCAGAATCGCCCGGTACCACAGATCATAATCATGGGTATACGGCAGCGCTTCATCGAACATCCCGATGGCTCCGAAGATCTCCCGCTTGAACATTACCGTACAGCCGTTGATGGGATTGCCGTACAGGAAGCAGCGCAGATATTCAAGCTGGTTCGGGAATACGGCCGCAGCATTCAGCTCCATCGCCTGCGAGTTTGCGTTAATGTAGTTGAAGTTGGTGTACGAGATCAGCAAACGGTTCTGTTCCATGAACAGAACCTGATTATTGATCTTGTCACGATAGAACATATCATCCGAGCTGAGCCAGACTACATAATCTCCCGTGGCATGCCTAATACCATGGTTAAGTGCCGAAGCGGTGCCGCCGTTGGCCTTGCCCAGATAGTGAATGTAGGGCAGATAAGGGGTAATCCGCTCTGCATGCAGAGTAGAACCGTCATCCACTACGATAATCTCATAAGGCTGCCAGGATTGGCTCATAGCGCTCTGCAGCGCCTGCTCAATATAAGGGCAATTGTAAAAAGGAATAACTACGGATACTCTGGGCTTCATAACAACCTTCCTTCCTTACCGGCTCTTGTATAGCGGATTATATCTGCCAGTGAACGGTCCAGCGCAATCTCCGGCTTCCAGCCGGACATAGCAGCATAGTCCCCCGATGCTTCAGGCGTTCCCTTAGTATCAGCAGATTCAAATGGAGGCTTCGCCGGAACGGCAGATGACAGGGAAGGATTGCCCCGGCTGTGCTCCTCCTGCGGCCCCCAGTCCATCCTTACCGGAGCCGCAGCATGAGCCAGCAGCTTCGCTGCAATCTCTCCCAGTTCCCGCTCTGTCCCGGAATCGATGCGGTAGATCCTGCCGGTCTCTCCCGAATCCAGAATGAAGCCATACGCCCTGACCGCATCACGTACATCCAGAAAATCACGCAGCGCATGGCGCGAGGAGAGCCGAAAGGCAGCAGGAGCAGCCGATCCGGCTACGGCAGCTGCTTCACTGCGTACAATATGCTGTGCCAGCAGGGAACAGAAGCCGGTGGACGGACCAGGCCCAATCAGGTTCGAGGGCTCCGCCATCAGCACCGGCTGTGCAAACAGTGTTCCCCAGGCCAGCGATACCAGCTCTTCCAGCGTCTTACTGAGGCTGTAGGGGTGAGGCGGGTCTGTCGCACCCGGTCTGTACTTAAGCCGGGAGCCGGCCACCAGAATACGGCTGGCCGGCTGGACACGCAGCGCCTCAAGCAAATATAGAGTAGCCATTACATTGGTTTCCATGTAGAGCAGCGGGTCCTGCCAGGACTCCGGGACCGAATTCTTGCCTGCCAGGTGCAGCACCTGATCCGGCTTCACCGCTCCAATCATTGCCGCTACAGCCCTGCGGTCCCCCAGGTCACAGACAACCTGCTGAACACCCTCCGGGAACAGCCCTGCTTCTGGCTCGCGGCGGACTACAGCAGTCACCTCCGCTCCTCCGGCGGCAAAATAGGCCACGGCATGCCTGCCGGTAAAGCCGGAAGCTCCGGTAATAAGGAGACGCCGCCGCCCGCTCATGTCGGCAGCTCTGAGCTGCGCATAAAGCCCTCAAGCTCGCTAAGCATCCGGGGATAGGACGGCAGCTCAATCGTAACATCGCTTCTCGTGCTGATCAGCGTCCGGTCCTGAACTGGTGTCTGCTGCGGGATGATCTCAACATCCTCTTTATGAAATGCCGCCTGCATCATCTGCAGCAGCTGATATTTGCTTACGGGCTGCGGGTGGGCCAGATGAATCAGCCCGGAGAGATCCGAGTCCAGTAAGGAGTCGACGGCTTTGGCCAGCTCCAGGGTAGTGACTCCATTCCACATCACGCATTCATATCCGGTTACCCGGCCCTTCTGGGCCAGGAACCATTCCATGAGGCCGATTCCGCCAGAACGGATCTCAGGCCCGATAATGGAGGTGCGGATCGTAAGATGTCCGGGATCACGCACTTCTCCAAGACTCTTGGTAAGGGCGTAGACCGAGGTTCCATCCGCGGCATCATCCTCTGTGTATCCACCGCGTGTTCCTTTGAACACGCAGTCGGAGCTGATGTGGATGAGCCGGGCATGAATCTGGTCCGCTGCCCTCCGCAGGCGGTGGGGCAGGAATCCGTTGACATGGTACGCGCCGATCCGGTCCCGTTCGGCGAATTGATTGAGTACCCCCATCGCATTAATAATGCAATGGGGGGAGACGATTTCAACCAGCTTTTCTACACCGGCGATGTCGTCGGCGTCCAGATACAACCCTCCAAGATCCTTCTTATCCCGGGTTGTATGGAAGATGTGGTGCTTGCCCTGGCGGCGAAAATACTCCGCCAGCATATGACCTGCCATACCATTTCCGCCGAGAATAAGGAGCTTCACTGGAGGAACCCTCCCCGGATCAGGATAGCCTTGATTTCAGCCTGCTCCATCAGATGATTCTCGGAGCTGAAGCTGCTGAAGGACACATGGGGGAAATGACGGTAATGCTCCTTCAGCTCCGGCATATCTAGCGTAGGCAGAATAACCAGGTACTGCTCATCGTAGACCACCGTAGTCAGGCTCTCGAAATCGCTCATCAGGATCTCATGGATTTTCTCACCCGGGCGGATGCCGGTCTCAATCATACTGACATCCGTCCGCCCGGAAGCTTCGATCAGCACATCCGCCAAATCCACGATCCGGCAGGTCGGCATGGTCATGACGAAGATCTCGCCGCCGATACTGACATCGGAAGCCTTGAACAACAGGGTAATGGCATCGCGCAGGGTGAAAAAGAACCGGGTCATGTTCATATCCGTAATCTTTACCTGTCCCTTGTCCTTGATCTGCTTCATGAACAGATGGACCACGCTGCCGTTCGTCCCCAGCACATTGCCTCCGCGCACGGTAACAAACTTGGTGCCTGAGCCGATCAGATTGGCATAGACGAATAGCTTCTCGCCGATGGCCTTGGTCATGCCGTAGAAGTTCGACGGATTAGCTGCCTTGTCGGTAGAGATGTAGATCGCCTTCTCCACATTGTTGGCAATCGCCGCTTCAATGACATTCTGTGTACCGACCACATTCGTCTTGAGTGCCTCGTACGGCTGGTCTTCGCAGACGGGTACATGCTTAAGTGCGGCCAGATGGAAGACATAATCCACCCCCCGGCAGGCTGCCACCAGCGCATCCTTGTCACGGATATCGCCGATGATGAAGCTGAGACGCTGATCTTCAAATTCACGGCTCATGGCTACCTGTGCAGACTCACTGCGGGAGAATACGATGATTTCTTTGGGATGCTGCGGCAGCAGCTGCCGGATCAGCTCATGCCCCCAGGAACCGGTACCGCCTGTAACCAGAATCCGTTTATTATTGAACATGCAGGTTCCCTCCAAGCAGAAATTTAACTACCTTTACCGAGACACCTTGGGCAAGATACCCTTCCGGCGCCTCCCAATCGGGCTTAAGCGACGTCATCAGCACGGTGCAGCGCAGAATGCTGTTCTGTTCTACCCCGGACACTACATTACTTCCGCAATCGACGGTCTCCGGACGTTCTGTTGTCCGGCGTATGGTCACCGTAGGTACTCCCATCAGGCAACATTCTTCTTGAACGGTGCCGCTGTCGGTAATGGCGCACAGGGCATAACGTTCCAGATGAACAAAGTCAAAAAATCCGAAGGGCTCGTGAAACTCCACCAGCGGGTTCATAGTCAGCGGGAACTGCTCCGTAAGCTTGGAGCGTGTACGGGGATGGATGCTGCAGATCAGGCGGAGCTCCAACTGCTCAGCCACCAGGTTCAGCCCGGTCATAATCTGGAGCAGCGACTCCGGATCATCGACATTCTCGGCCCGGTGCGCGGTCACCAGCAGATACCGGCCGGCTTCAAGCTTCAGCCGGGACAGGATGTCACTGGCTGCGATCTGCTCTTCGTAATGCGTGATCACCTCATGGATGGGATTACCGGTTAGCACGATACGCTGGCTGGGGAACCCTTCGCTGAGCAGATGTCTTTTACTCTGCTGGGTATACGGCATATTTATGGTGGAGACGGCATCTATGACACGGCGGTTTTTCTCCTCCGGCACTTTCAGATCGTAACAGCGGTTGCCTGCTTCCATATGCACCACAGGGATGCCCATCCGCTCGGCCAGAATGGCACACAGCGCACTGTTGGTATCACCCAGCAGCAGCACGCGGTCCGGCTGCTCCTGGAGCAGAATGCTCTCCAGGCTGCCGAACATGGCGGCCAGCTGGCCCCCGAGTCCGGCCTGCTTATCCTGTAGCACATAGTCCGGTGCGCGGAGTCCCAGCTCGGCGAAGAATACCCCGCTGAGGCTGGCCGTGAAATTCTGTCCCGTATGCACCAGTACATGCCGATCCGCATACCGGTCCAGCAGCGGAATGATGACGCTAAGGCGGATGATCTCGGGCCGTGTGCCCAAAATCGTCATGATCTTCATGGGTTCACTCCCCTTTGATTATGGCCTGCCCTTAGGAACCGGGCAGGCTGCTCAGGATGCCTTACGCCGCCGCTTGCTCCGGCGGCTTCCGGCATGGCCCGCGCGGCGCTTCTTGCCGCCGCCGCTGGCCCGCCTGCGCGCGGAGCCTGCCGCACGCTTCTTACGGCTCTTACGGCGCGGGCTCTTTCCCGCTGCGCCGCTCCGGGACTTGGCGCGGCGCAGCCTGCCGCGCCGCAACTTCGCGGCCCGCAGCCTTGCAGCGCGGCGCCCG
>NZ_ASPS01000032.1:0-54359 GCF_000517865.1 Paenibacillus sp. FSL R7-269 | reverse complement strand
GGCGGGCGCAGCGCTTACGCTGCTGCTGCCGCCTGCGCTGTGGCTGACCGGCGCACCGCCGGTCAGCGTATGGTCCGCGCTCGGCCTGCTGGCCGCAGCGGACCTGTGGCTCTGGGCCGCCCTGCGCGCAGCGGGGGCGGCGGGGTCCCCGCCGGAGCCCGGCGGCGGGGAGGCGGGCAAGGCCGCAGCGGAGATGCTGCGGCTGCGCGGGCTGTTGCTCTCCGGCGCGGAGCGGGAGAGCGGGAAGGCGTCCAGCCCTGACGCAGGCGGGCTGGAGGCCGGGATGCGCGAGCTGCGCCGACTGATGGAGGCCTGGGGCACCTGGCGCCAGCGCGTAGACCGGCAGGCGGCTGAGGCCGAGGCCTGCCGGACGGAGCTTGCGCAGCTGAGCGGACAGGAGCAGGTGCTGACCGGCGAGCTGGAGGAAGCGGAGGCCCGCTTCACGGGGCTGGCGGTACGCTACGAAGAATGGCTGCGTCAGCGGAGACTCCCCGAAGGGCTGTCGCCGGACGGCCTGCCGGATATCTTCGCCCTGGCAGAGCAGGGCCATGAGCTGCTGCGCCAGGAGGCCAAATGGTCTGCGCGGCTGAGCGGCTTGGCGGCGGAATGTGCGCTCTATGAGCAGGAAGGGTTGAAGCTGCTGGCGGCTGCTGGGACCGGACGGCTAGATTATATTCCCTTTATAGCTGAGCAGCACCCGCTCCCCGTCACCAATCCTACTACCCAGCATCCACCCGCCACTCCAGTTGATACCCGCCACCCTACCCCAGCCGCCCTCTTAACCTGGCTGGAGCTACGGAAGAAGGAGTGGGATCAGCTGAAGGCTGAGCTGCTGCGCGCAGAGAGTGTGGAGGCACGGCTGGCTGAAGTCCGGGAGGAGCTGGCAGCGAATCACAAGGAGCAGGCGGAATTGAACCTGCGGTGCTCGAAGCTGCTGGAGGAAGGCGGTGCTGAGAACGGAGAACAGTTCCTGCGCCGTTCCTCAGCGTGGTTGAGACGGATAGAGGTCACGCGGTCTGTGCGTCAATCGGAGCTGGCGATGTTCAGCGGATGGGATGACAAAGGCCGGGCAGAGCTGCTGAGTCTGCTGGAGCATCTGGACGCCAGGCGGCTTGCACAGGAGCGTCAGGCTGCGGAAGAAGCGGCGGCCGAGCTTGAAGAGGAGCGGAGCGCACTGCTTGAGCAGCGCGGCAAGCTGCTGCAGGAACGGGAAGCGTTGACAGAGCGCGGCAAGGAAGACACTGCCCTCCAGCAGCTGGAGGAGCAACGGGCGTCACTGCGTAATCTGGCGGGGCAATATGCGGTAACGGCACTGGCGGCCGAGCTGATGGGCCGGACGCGCCGGATCTATGAGCAGGAGAAGCAGCCTCAGGTGCTGCAGCTGGCCTCCGTGTATTTCTCGAAGCTCACGCACGGGGAATACCGCCGGATCGTGATGACGCTGGGGCATAAGGAGCTGAAGGCTGAACATAAGGATGCCGGACTGCTGGACAGCGGGCTGCTCAGCCGGGGAACCGCGGAGCAGTTGTATCTGGCGATCCGGCTGGCACTGGCAGAAACAATGAGCAGCAAGGTGAATCTGCCGCTGTTCTTCGATGATCTCTTCGTTAATTTCGATGAACACCGGCTTCACGCGGCCCTGGCTCTGCTTGGTGAGCTGTCGGCTTCCCGGCAGATCGTCATGATGACCTGCCACCGCCACGTCGCCGAAGCTGTGGCGGGTATCATTCCTGCTGCAGCAGTTATTTCCGTGTAGTCCGGATGGCAGGCTTGATGCTGACAATCGTGATCCCCTGCTTTTTGCCGCCCGCACCTCCTGTTGGGGGCTTGCCCTGCCCTGGCGGCGGAGATATGGGGGAACGCACGAGCATGACCACCCATATCAGACACAGCGCGCCGAAGATCGGGTAGAAGATGCCCAGCAGCGAGCTGAAGCCGAATTGGCTGAACACATAGCAGATCAGCATTAGCAGCGGGGCGACCAGCGCAGGGGCAACCGGGAGACGCTGCTGGAGCTGTACGCTTACACCGTAGATCCCCGCAACGAAGGTGCTGAAGATTTCCATGAAGATCAGCAGCAGAAAAATCATCTGCACCACCGGACCCAGCCGGATGGCGATGCTTCCCATTGGAATCTCGAACTGCAGGATGCCCGGCATCTGCGAGCTCATGGCAAAATGGGCCGCCAGCAGCATGAAACCGATGCCCGCTCCGCCCAGAATACCGCCGCGCACCAGCGCATGTTCATCATCCGTATGACGGGCTAGCGGAACCAGCACAGCCTGGGCCATGCCAAGGTTGAACGAGGTATAGAGCAGCGGAGAGATCCAGGCATTGATGCTGCTGTAATCCGTGGGCAGGAAGAGGAAGCGTTCGGCTCCCGCAACACCCAGTGTATTACAGACAAGGATCAGCGACAAAGTAAGCATCAGGGGCACCACCAGGCTGTTGATCTGCAGAATGCCAGAAATGCCGCGCTTCAGCAGCAAGTAAGATCCGAGGATAGTCAGAAGCAGCCCCGCCTGATAGGGAAGGCCGAGATGCTCCTTGAAGATCGCCCCGGCGCCTGCCAGCATGATGCTGTTCACCCCGATTAGAATAATCATGGTGAACAGGCTGATGATGGTCCCGGCCTTGGCTCCGAACAGGTGGCGGTTGAAATCCTCATACGAGTCCGCAGAGATTTTCCGGGCGATGATCATCATTTTGGTGCCCAGCCAGATAAAGAGAGCGGCAGAGAATAGAATCGTCAGCAGCGCCCAGTGGCCGTATCTGGTGAAAAAACGGAGGATTTCCTGGCCGGTAGCGAATCCGGCGCCGACAATGGTGCCGATATAAGTGAAAGCGATCTGTAATGTGCGGACATGTGACTTCATGCTTAGCCTCCTTATGAATGCTGCGAAGTTTATAATCGCGGGGCCTGCAAGGATATAGCCTTGTGTAGTCCGCATAGTACAGGTTATGATGAGGAACAGAGGGACATGACTTCCGCCTGGACGAACAGGTGCGATTTCGGTGGAACGTCTGCGATTATAAAGGGTAATGGAGGTTTACAATTATGGAATTATTGAAACAGCGGATTTTGGAGGAAGGCGTAGTCGTCTCCGATCAGGTGCTGAAGCTGGACGGGCTGCTCAACCACCAGGTCGATCCGATGCTGACGATGGAAATGGGACGGGAATTTGCCCGCAGATTTGCTGAGGCTGGAGTTACTCGCGTAGTGACTGTGGAATCCTCGGGGATTGCCGTGGCATTTGCCACCGCTTATGAGATGAAGGTGCCGCTGGTGTTTGCCCGCCGCAAAAAAACGCTGTTGGCTGATCCAGACGCACTTTGCGAACGGGTTCCATCTTTTACCAAAGGGATTGTTACGGACATTATGCTGTCCCGCCAGTTCATCTCGGAGGATGACAAAATCCTCTTCATCGACGATATTATCGCCAACGGCGACGCGGCCCGCGGCCTGATTAAGATTATCCAGCGTTCAGGAGCCGAGCTGGTGGGCCTTGGCATAGTGGTCGAAAAAAGCTTTCAGGCCGGCGCGCGCACGATCCGGGAACAGGGAATCCGTCTGGAATCCCTTGTTGATATTACCTCCCTTAATGACGGGACCATCGTTTTTGGATAAGGTGGAAGTGACAATAACAGGAACATAGCCTATTTTTGAAACATCTGCTTTCCACCCTATAAGTTTTCCTTTATAATAAAAATTAGACATGAGAGGGGAGGCGTCACAATGGGGAAAGAACCGGTGACAGAGCAATTTTTCATTGATAAGCTAACCGAGGCTAAGGATCACTTCGAACGTGCGCTGGATTGCAAACACACGGAGTTCGACGATTTGTATCCCTATATGATCGAACATCCTCAGTTTTTCTGGTACAAACGTTATGTTGCTTGGTCAGAGCTGTTGACAATCACAAGTTTGTGTGAAGAGCTGTCGTTCAATTGGAGACAGACATTCACAGAGCATCAGGTCGAATATCTGGAACAACGTGTGATGTCCGCTAAAGTTCTTGACTTCTGGTTTGAGAAGAATGAAGCGCTGATATAGGAACTTCATAAGACATACAGATTGCTTTTGAAAGATAACTAGACCCGGATGATTCTCATTTGGGTCTTTTTCATGACCGGATTCAGAGTTGAATTGGACAAGCTAAGCACAGAGAGGGGAGCAAGAATACTATGATCAGTGATGAACAACTGGATGCCTACCGGATTTCCGGTGAGCGGGTAAGAGTCGTGCGCGACGGGCTGGCGAGCAATGATATCAGAGGGATCGTGCTGGCCTGGGACGAGACCCAGGTGATGATCCGGCGTCCGAACAAGCATGTGGTGAAGCTGGACCGGAGATACTTGTATCAGCCGGTGAGCGAGCCCAGACCAGAAGCCTATACCTCAGAATGAGCGGAGAACGGAGGCCACGATGAGTCATCATAATAAAATAGCGATCGTCACCGGCGGGACGGGCGGAATCGGGCGCTGTCTCACCGAGGAATTACTGAAGGCCGGAGCAGTGGTTGCCTGCATCGATACAGATTCAGCAGCCGGACACTGGCTGGAGGAGCGGTATGGCACAGAGCGGCTGTTCTTCTATGCGGGCGATATTGCGCAGCAGTCCGTGCTGGATGATTTCACCGCACAGGTAATCAGCCGCTACGGACAGGTGGATTACCTTATTAATAATGCCTGTATCAGCAAAAAAGGCTTGTTGTCCGAGTGCAGCTATGAGGATTTCGAGTATGTGCAGCGGATCGGAGTGACAGCGCCTTATTATCTGACGCTGCGGCTTAAGCCGTATTTAGCCCAAGGAGCCTCTATTGTGAACATCTCCTCCAGCCGGGAGCGGATGTCGCAGCCGGATACCGAGAGCTATACTGCCGCCAAAGGTGGGATTGGTGCTTTGACCCACGCCCTTAGTGTAAGTCTAGCCGGTAAGGCTAGGGTGAATGCCATCAGCCCGGGCTGGATTGACACTACGGCTTATCACGGTACGGAGGAAACGCCGGAACCGGTTCATACAGAGCCGGACCGGCTGCAGCATCCTGCGGGACGGGTCGGAACTCCGGCAGATATCGCGGCTATGATGCTGTTCCTGTGCAGTGAGGCTGCGGGATTCATCACGGGCGAGAACATTACAATCGATGGCGGGATGGGCAAGCAGATGATCTACCACGGAGACGGGGGCTGGACCTTCCGCCCAGGAGGGCAATCATGAAGCTGCCGGTTATTAAGAACGCCGGGGAACTGGCCGTGCTGGTGCGGGAGATCGGGTACCTGCCCTTGTTCCGCTGTGAGATCGCAGGCTTCTCTCTGGAGGAATGCACACCTGCGGGCTACTGGTTCGTGAAGGATGTAATCGGCCCGTGGGAATGGCGCGAGGAGATTGCGGCCGGGGGCGAGATCGCTTATGCGAAGCTTTTTAACAAGAAGGCCGGGTTCATCAGCAGAGAATGGTATCCGGACTTCGCCAATTACCGCCGGGACGGTTATGATTTCGATGCCAGATATGATGACGGACTGGCCTCCATGGCCAGCAAACGAATCATGGATGTGCTGCTAGAGCATGAGGCAGGACTACTCTCCAGCGATCTTAAAGCGCTGTCCGGCTTCGCGGTCAAAGGTGCCAAAGGCTTCGACACAGCCATGACACTGCTCCAGATGCAGACCTACATTACAGCCAGCAAATTCGAGTATAAGCAGGACAAGCATGGCCGTCCCTACGGCTGGGGAATCGGCCGTTATGCTGTGAGCGAGCATGTATTCGGAGCAGACTATGTGACTTCACGTTACAGCGATCAGCCCGAGGCATCCAGGGAGCGGATCATGGAGCATACGGCCAAGCTGTTCCCGGAGGCCGGGGCGAAGCAACTGGAGAAGGTCTTGAAGTAAGTTCCCTCAGGCGTCGAACGAAGAGGCCGGGTTGCTGCTTGGGCCCAATGTATGCGAAAAATCGATTACAATTGCTCGCGTGGAGGTAGCTGGACCAAATATAATCGAAAAACCGATTACAATTGCTCGCGCGAAGGTACCTGGGTCACATGTATGCCGCCTGTACTCCAGACGACAAAGTCTAATCAAGCCGCTCACCCAACGTATCATATATTGTTCTGCACCCGCACCAAGAGCCTCGTCCGCAAAAGGACGAGGCTCTTCATGTCAGCAGTACATTCCACCACAAGGGCAGCTTAGATGGTCATGGCTAACTGTTCGGCTTGTTCTTCTCGGGGAAGAATGGAGGCAAGCTCGGCACCCAGTCCGAGGTAGGCGCGCATACGCTGCATCATCTCATTACGGAAGCCGGGCCATAGAATATGGATCTCGCCAACATAGCCCCGGCAGTTATACTCGGCGGTAACTCCGCGCTGATCCTGGCGCACAGTGTTGATCTTGAGCTGGTTCGCGGTAAGCTCGCGGGTAACCTCCTGCAGCATCAGGGATGTCTTCTTGGTAGCGCTGGATACCAGCTCCATGTAGAGCTGGGGAGTCTTGAACAGACCGCTCTTGCCGATGGCGCGGCAGTCCCGTTCAAATACTTTATGAATAAACGTTAGCAACAGATAGCTTCTGACCAGGGACAATTCATCTTTGGTTATATTCTCAGGGATTATTGGTGTATTTAGGGGGTGTCTCTTGGTAATCGCCATTATAAATCACCTCATTTATAGTATGCGAACCTTTGTTCTCATTATACACCGAATCCGCAAATAAAAGCAATATTTTACTTGCAATTTATGGATAGCAATTTACAATAAAATAAACTTGACTCCATAATTCTGGCATGGTAAGATCTATCTTGTGGCTGCGAAAGTTAGCCAACTGAATATGCGGTCATGGCGGAATTGGCAGACGCGCTGGCTTCAGGTGCCAGTGGTAGCAATATCGTGGAGGTTCGAGTCCTCTTGACCGCATTACCGTAAGAGTGAATAAGCTCTTGAATCAGTCCTTTTGACGGTTCAGGAGCTTTTTTTGATTGGTTAGATCTGATTGATAATAAGAATTAGGTGTGCCAATATGGTTTTGCTATTGAAATAGGCCGCCTGTATTGTTTATGATAATATCTATGATATTCATTAAATCTTGAGTAGGTAGATTATGAATTTAAATGACAATATATTAATCAAGATTCGTGAAATGAGGGAAAGCTTTACTCCGGTTGAACGGCTGGTCGGGGATTATATTCTGGAAAACAAAGAAGAGATTCCCCATTTGTCCATTAAAGAATTGGCCCAATCGAGTAAAACAAGTGATGCCTCGGTCCTGCGGTTCTGTAAAACAATGGGCTACAGCGGATACCGCAATTTTATTGTGAGTATATCAGCTTCTTTGGGTTCCCGCGATGAGGATGCAAAGGCCCAATATACAGATATTCAGCCGGGTGATGATCTCTCGACCATTATTTCAAATATTTCACTCAATAACATGAAATCCATTGAGGACACACTTAGTGTGGTTGACCGGAAAGAGATTGCAAAAGCAGTAGAAGTGCTGTGCCTTAGCAAAAGAATTGTTTTCTTTGGCATAGGGGCCTCGGGAATCGTGTGTATGGACGGGGAACAGAAATTCTCACGCATTAACAAGATGTGTCATGCTTATACGGACGGCCATAGCCAGCTTACTGCAGCAACCTTGCTCGGCAAAGATGATGTTGCCATTTTTATTTCTAACTCTGGTGCAACCAGTGATATTATTGACGCCCTGATCATTGCCCAGAAGAATAAAGCGACATGTATTGCAGTTACCCGGTACAACAAAAGCGAGCTTGCAGTGCGGGCGGATATTGTTCTTAGCATATCTACCCCTGAAATAACGATCCGCAGTGGTGCCATGGGCTCGCGTATTGCTATGCTGACGATCATCGACATCCTGTTTGCCGGGGTTGCCAGTGCAGAATACGAGCAGGTAAAAACCTCTTTAACCAATACCCATAATATTTTGAAGAAAAAACTCAGATATTAAGTTCTGGGAAGCGCATGAATTTGGAAGAAGCATTGATCGGTCATCGGTCAATGCTTTTTTTAATAGACAAGAATTTATATGTTTTGGGGTCCCCGCAAAGTACCTGAGTTATCATCGAAGCTAAATCCCCACTTTGTGGGGTTATTTTATTGCGTTTAGTTCACCTGATCTCGCCTGAGGTGGGCTGCGAACGTAATTGAAGAGCAGATGTGCACTTGAATTGGGTTTGATACTCTCCCTCTTAACAGCGGAGCGTGCTCACCAAGCGTCGTACTTAAATCATGCGCATAAACCAAAAAGGAGGTGTCTTATTTGCCGTTTGCCGGCTTCTGAAGACACATCTGCTTCACAATATCCTGCGCCGCTTTGTTCTTCCCTTAGTCATGTCAGATTATCTACACCTTAGAATGTTTGATTTTGGCGAAACTAATGACTCGTTTTTCAAGGATGCGGCAGAAGAAGTGATAAGAACGTTTGACAAAAGTGAAAATTGTATATTGTAAGCGCTTTATAAATGTGATATAACTGATTATACAAGTCACTGAAATAAAAAATCGGAATAATATTCATAAATAAAATTTTATTTCAAAATCTATTGACGGTTTTAGGAATATATATTAGTATAAAAATTAATAAATGTATGGTATTCTAACATCATTTGTTAGATATATGTAATTTATATTTAAAAAGAAGGAGGATGACTATGAATGACTACCTTGCGGGATTAACTACAGAAGCCGTGAATCCGGACACCCTGATGATTGATGAATGTACAACTGAACAAATGGTCCAGTTAATGAATCAGCAGGATGCTCTGGTCTCCGCAGCCGTCGCTAACGAAATTCCGCAGATTGCAAGGGCGGTAGATATTCTGCACAACAGGCTGTCTGCCGGCGGGAGAATGTTTTACATAGGAGCCGGCACATCCGGAAGATTGGGTGTTTTGGATGCTTCCGAATGTCCTCCTACCTTTGGTACAGATCCTTCCCTGGTACAAGGATATATCGCTGGGGGTGATATTGCTTTACGGAATGCGGTTGAAGGCTGTGAAGACGATGAGGAGGAAGGGATCTCATTAGTCGAAAGCATCGGGGTGACAGAGCAGGATGTAGTTATCGGCATTTCGGCAAGCGGGAGTGCCAAGTTTGTGATTTCAGCTTTGGCGAAGGCGAAGGAGCTTGGGGCAGCTACCATCGGTGTGTGCAACAACAAGGACTCCAAGTTTGAACCCATTGTAGATATTTGTATTTCACCTGTTGTAGGACCGGAGGTCATTAGCGGCTCGACCCGGTTAAAGGCGGGAACGGCTCAAAAGCTGGTGCTTAATATGCTTACAACATGTACTATGGTCAAATTAGGGAAAACGTATAACAACTTAATGGTTGATTTAAAAGCCAGCAATTTCAAGCTGATAGACCGCTCCCTCCGCATTATTATGAATACGACGGGGGTAGAGACCCAAGCCGCCTCAGAGACACTTAAAAAAGCAGGAATGAATTGTAAGCTGGCCATCATGATGATTAAAACGGGGTTAGATGCAAAGGCGGCAGAAGAAGCGCTTGAAGCAAATGGAGGACGCCTCAAACAAGCGATCCTATCATTGAATTAGAAAATCGAGGAGGCTGCTATCGATGAAAAAAAGAAATGGTTCAACGCTGCTTTTGTCAGCAATCATGATGATGTCGCTGTTATCCGCCTGTGGAGGGAACGCAAATAACACTGCGGATTCTGCAAATTCCGGAAACACAGGCAGCGGCGGTGCGGGAAAAGATACAATAACTGCATTATTACCTCCGGTATCGGCTAATTACCAGGCCCGCTTTGCTGATATGGAAAAAGAATTTAATGCACTGCATCCTAATTTGACGCTGAAAATCGAACCGGCGAGTTGGGAAGATATGACACAAAAGCTGGATACACAAGTCAATGCAGGCTCCCCTCCGGATATTGCCTGGATCGGTGCCTCCGGACTTTCGAAATATGCAGCACTAGATGTACTAATCGATCTGAACCCAGTCCTGTCTGACGAAGTTAAGGCGGATTATGACGAAGTTCCAATGAAGTATTTTCAATTGGGGAACGCCCAGTACGGCCTGCCCGCGTATATGGAAATCCACACCATCGGCGGTAATAAACAATTCCTTGAAGAAGCCGGAATTGACTGGAAGAGTATTCAGCAAAACGGCTGGACCTATGATGAGTTCCGGAAAGCTATTGCAAAAGGCGTAGTAAAAAATGATAAAGGTGAAACCAGCCGTTACGGTTTCGTATTCGCGACCTCCGGTGTAACTTCTAAAGATTACCTGGCTATTCTTGCTAAAACTGCGGGTCTGCCGGATTACTTCGACAAGGACCTCAAATACACGTATACAAGCAAAAAATTCCTGGGCCTGCTGACAGCGATCCGTGAAATGATCGACGATGGTTCTATGCCTAAAGAGTTAAGCTCCATCGATGCCGGCAAACGCTGGAATATGTTCCTGACCGGCCAAACGATGATCACCGGTAAAGGCTTGTCGGCATTTGAAAACTCCGCCCGTCTGAACAATGAGAAAATTAAAGCGAACGATGGATCAGCTGTTGCGGATTCGATCGAAGTGGATTACATTTCACTTTCTGTACCAACCTTCAACGGTGCCGATTATATCCCTACTTCCATAGTAGATGGTTATATCGCACTCCGTGGTAAAAAAGAGCCTTCAGAAGAACATATCAAAAATATTGCCCTGGCGGTGAATTTCCTGTCTTCCGGTTCGATTGCTGCCAACTATAGTAATGAGCTGTTCTTAACACCAATTACCGAGTCTGCACGTAAAGCAGAAGTGCTTGAAAAATTCCCGCGTAACGAAGACAACGTAGCTGCAGGTAAAGCAATGATGGCCAAAGCGCTCCCGGCCCGCACAGATATTCCTACGGAGCAGGCTGCTGAAGCGCTCAAAATTGAAACAGAAGTGATTATTCCTAAACTGCAGGCATTGCTTGCCGATGAGATTACCCCGCAAGAGATGTATGATGCAGTTAAAGCAGCTGCCGTCAAATCCTTCGGTGAAGATGGTGTGGTCGCTGACTAGATTGCCATATAGGCCGGCATGTGAAGTGAAAGCTGTACGAAGCTTAAACGTACAGCTTTCCTTCTGAATGTAGGCAAGCAGAAGGTACTTTTTTGAAGAAGAGAGGTGCGGCCCAATGAATCAATTGTTGACCAAAAGAAAAAAGCTGAAGCTCGAAAGTGACTCTGGCTGGGGATACGCGTTTATCGCAGTAGCACTTATTGCATTTTCTTTATTTACTGCCTATCCGGTAATCAATGCCTTTATAATCAGCCTGCAGAAATATCGTCCACTAGGGTCCACTTATGTCGGCCTGGAGAACTTCGTCAATTCCTTTTCAGATGAGCTGTTCTGGAAAGCGCTGAAAAATACATTGGTCTATACGCTGTTAACCGTTCCATTTAATATTTTACTGTCCTTCCTTGTTGCCATTCTGATTATGCCTTTTAAGAAAAAAACACAAACTATATTTAAAGCGGTATATTATTTGCCGGCTGTAGCTTCAGGGGTATCTCTTGCTGTCGTATGGCTGTGGATCTTTGATCCGCTAAAATCAGGTATTGCCAATCAAGCGGTCGGACTTTTTGGTATCAGTAATCAGAACTGGCTGGGTTCGAGTGCAACGGCCATGTTTTCACTTGTATTAATGTCCTGGCTGTCAAGTCATGGTACAGCGATCATTATCTATCTGGCTGCACTGCTCAGTATTGATAACAGTTATTATGAAGCAGCTGATATTGATGGGGCGACTTTTTTGCAAAAGCTGCGGTATATTGTCATTCCTTTCCTTAAGCCAACAACGCTATTCCTGCTGGTTACAGGGGTCATAGGTTCCTTCCAGGTGTTCCAGAACGCTTATCTGATGACAGGCGGCGGACCAGACCATGCCACAACCATGGTGGGATTGTTAATCTTTAACAATGCGTTCACATATTTCGAGTTTGGGGAGGCAGCGGCCCAATCCTTGCTTCTGGCAGCGGTTATTGCCTTGATCTCATTCTTCCAATTTAAGATTTTAGGTAAAGACATAGAATACTAGGAAAGGGGCAGAAACCTATGGGGTTGTTCAACAATAATATCAAAAGCAAAGGATCGCTGTTCGCCCGTAATGGTCTGATCATTACAGCCCTTCTCCTGTTTGCCGCAGCGACCATTTTCCCGATATACTTTATGATCATTTCCTCGTTCGGTGATCCGGTAGAAGCTGGCGCAATGAGCTATTCGCTGATCCCGGCAAAGATTTCCTTTGAGTCTTATAAATTCTTTTTTAACTTCAGCGCCCATTCCTGGGATTGGTTAAAAAATTCTTTTATTGTAGCAGCTTGTATTACGGTATCAAACGTATTTTTCGCCACGCTTGCAGGATACGCTTTTGCCAAAATGAAATTTAGAGGAAAAGGCATTCTGTTCGCTATTCTGCTGGGGTCCATGATGATCCCTACTCAAGTCACCCAGGTTCCGCTGTATATATTGATCGTGAATATTTTTGAATTGCAAAATACGTATACAGCGCTGATTATGCCGAGCATTGTCACGGTGTATAACATTTTTCTGGTCAAGCAGTTCATGTCCTCCATTCCGGTGGAAATTATTGAAGCTGCCAAAATCGAAGGCTGCTCCCAGCCTAAAATCTTCTGGTATATCATTATGCCGCTGTCCAAAACGGTTATGGCCGTGCTGGCCATCCTGACGTTTATGGCAGCATGGAATGACTTCTTCTGGCCGTTCCTGGTTACCAACACCATGGATATGCAGACGATTCAGGTGGGACTCAAAAACTTCCGTTTTGCGAATACCACTTACTTTGCACCTATGATGGCCGGGGCAACTATTTCTGCCGTTCCGATGTTTATTTTGTTCTTCAGCCTACAGAAGTATTTCCTTGAAGGAGTAGCCGTCGGAGCGGTGAAAGGATGATGGGCGGCCCAGCTGAAGTAAATGTTACCTATCTGGTTGGCTTGATGTCCGGCACATCGGTAGACGGTATTGATGCAGCGGTAATTAAACTTTCGTCTACGACGGACACAGAGTATGGAATAAAGACGGAATTACTGGCTTTTGAGAATACTCCGTTTCCAGCGCATGTCAGAAGTTCGATATTCGAGCTGTTTGATCCTTCCAAGGCTACGGTGGATAAGGTAGGCGCAATGAACATGTGGCTGGGGGAATTATACGCCCGGGCAGTAGTGTCGGTGATCCGCAACTGCGGGCTTGCGCCTTCCCAAATATTTGCGATAGGATCCCATGGCCAAACGATCTATCATGCACCGGAAGAGAAGAGGATGGACGGCTATAACCTGCACTGTACGGTACAGATCGGAGAAGGTGCAGTGATAGCGAACCGGACGGGCATTCCCTGCATATCAGATTTTCGGGTTGCTGACATGGCAATGGATGGACAGGGAGCGCCTTTGGTGCCTTTTACTGAATATTTATTGTTTAACCATCCGGAGAAAACATCACTTTTGCAGAATATTGGAGGAATAGGGAATGTAACGGTTCTTCCTGCCAATGCTTCTCCCGAAGAGGTGTATGCCTACGATACAGGGCCCGGAAATATGATTATTGACGGTCTTGTATCCCATTTATTTGCGCCAATGACGATGGATGCCGGTGGTGAAATTGCTGCGGGCGGTGAGGTTATTGATCAGCTTTTGAAATGGATGCAGCAGGATGAGTATTATACGCTGCCTTTACCGAAATCTACGGGCAGAGAACGGTTTGGACAACAATATGTTGCTCAAATACTTCAGATGATGGAGGCGAATCGCTGGAAAGCTGAGGATGTAATTGCCACGGTAACACGCTTGACAGCATGGAGTATTGCCGACAGCTATGAACGTTATATTGCCCCGCAGCATCAGGCTCAGCGATTGCTGGTTGGCGGCGGAGGGAGCTATAACCCGACGTTATTGCGCGATTTGCGGCAGTTATTTGCTCCCTTCGGAGTGCAGGTGCTGACACAGGAGGATATTGGCGGCAACAGTGATGCCAAGGAAGCCGTTGCTTTTGCTGTGCTGGCTTATCATACGATGAGACGTCTGCCGAATAATATCCCTCAGGTAACCGGAGCTTCCCGGCCGGTAGTCATGGGCAAAATTTCTTGGCCCTACCCGGAACACAGGGGGTTGGAATGATGCAAATCAGACTCTTCTCCATGGAAGATTTTTCTGGAGTGGTCGCGCTCTGGAACCGGGAGGCTACGAAGTATGACTACAAGCCGTTTACCGAACAGGAATTTCAGGACACATTTATTAATCATGCTTATTTCGATGCGGAGTGTATGTGGGTAGGCTTTAATGAACAAGGGATTGTAGGTTTTGCAGCCGGCTGCAGCGGGGATGACCTTCCGCTCGGCGATGTGGCGGGCTATATTACGACCGTAATTATAGATTCGGGTGCCGCTTCTTTAGAGCTGTACGATGCCTTTTTGCAGCGCATGGAAACAAGGTTCCGGCAGCTTGGGAAAAGTCAGGCGGAGGTGTTGTTCTTTAACCCTGTTAAGCTGAAATGGACGATTCCAAGCGCACCGCAGCATGAACACAATAATGCCCCGGGTATTAGTACAGACCAGCCGTTATATGATGCTTTAATCGCCAGAGGGTATACAGACCGGGCGACACAATGCGGCATGCACCTGAAGCTGGGTGACTTTAGTGTTCCTGAAGATATTGCAGTCAAAGAAAGCAAAGCAAACAGAGAAGGCTATCAGGTTACTCATTATGCCCCCGCTGTTCATAAAGGGCTTGAAGCCATGCTTGCAGCCCTGCAGAATCCGCAGTGGGAGAGGGATGTAGTAGCATTTGTAAAGAATGGTGAACCTCTTGTGGTGGCAGTTCATGGCAGTGAGGTTGTGGGTTTTGCAGGTCCAATTATGGTCGAACCGGATGGCCGGGCATTTTTTTGCGGGATCGGGGTACACCCGGAGTATGAGGGACATGGTCTGGGCAGTGTCCTGTTTTTCCGGATGGTTGAAGCTTTTCAGACTGCAGGTTGTCAATATATCTCTTTGTTCACTGGCAGCAATAACCCGGCTCTTCGAATCTATCAAAAAGCAGGATTTCTTGTTGAAAAACAATTTTCCATATTGCGGAGGGAGCTGTAAGGATGAGCGGAAAGTTGACGGTCTTAGCGATTGGAGCGCATGTTGGGGATGTGGAATTGGCGTCCGGAGGTGTACTGGCCAGCCATAGCTTAAAAGGAGACCGGATCGTAACCTTGGCTTTAACTCCAGGTGAAAGAGGCGTGCCGGCCGGGCAGGATATGAAGGAGTACCGCCAGCAAAAAATCAAAGAGGCAGAGAGTTTCGCTGATATGCTGGGCGGTGAAGCCGTTGTTTTTGATTATTGTGACGGAGAGCTGCCAGACAATCAGGAGATTCGGCTGGAGGTCTGCGATGTGATCCGCCGCGTGAAGCCGGACATTATCATCACCCATTGGAGAAACAGTATGCATAAGGATCATGCTCTGACCCATCATATCGTGAACGATGCAAGGTTTTTTGCCAGCCTGTCCTCTTTTGAGCGTGAGCTTCCTGCTCATTTTGCCGCAAAGCTGTATTATTCGGAAAACTGGGAAGATGCTGTGGACTATGTCCCTTACGTATACGTGGATTTTGATCAGGCGGCTTATGATTTATGGATTGAGGCGTTAGGCCAGCATTGGTTTGTGACGAACAGCAAATCTTTTAAATATATGGATTACTATAAAGCGTTGGCCGTTGTCCGGGGCTGTGAAGCAAGAAAAACCTATGCCGAAGCCTTCATGGTCCCTGCCGAGACGATGAAAATCAGACAATCGGGGCTTGCGTGATATGGTATTAAACGGGATTGATTCTATTGTGAAGTATCTTCATCTGTTCAAAGGTAAACGTGTGGGGTTAATTACCGCGCCGACAGGGCTTACCAAAGATTTCAGATCCACCATTACGATATTACACGAGAATTGTAATCTTACGGCCATGTTCTCGCCTGAACATGGTGTCCGCGGCGATCTGGATGCAGGGGCATTAGTGGAGACGTATACGGACCCTTTTACCAATGTTCCGGTCTACAGCCTGTACCGCAAAGATTCCAAACGTTTAACAAAGGAAATGCTGGAGAAGGTAGATATCCTTGTGTATGATATCCAGGATGTTGGTGTACGGTATTATACCTTCATTTATACGATGCTGTATGCCCTTGAGGATTGTGCTGCGGCAGGCGTGGAATTTGTTGTTCTCGACCGGGTGAATCCGCTGAACGGGGTGAACGTGGAAGGGAATATCCTACAGCCCGCCTTCAAATCCTTTGTCGGGAATTATGAGCTGACTGTCCGGTACGGCCTGACCGCAGGTGAAGTGGCTGTCATGGCCAATGATCAGATGAACTGGAAGGCATCGCTTCATGTCGTTCGTCTGGAAGGCTGGGAACGTAGCATGTCTTTCCCGGATACAGGCTTAACCTGGGTTCATCCTTCACTGGGAATTCCCCGGTATGAAACCGCGCTGTTATATACAGGCACCTGCCTATTTGAGGGAACAAACTGCTCTGAAGGAAGAGGCACAACCTTCCCCTTTGAAATGATTGGGGCTCCCTTTATTGAGGCGCAGCAGCTGGCAGATGAGATGAATGCATTGCGCCTTCCAGGCGTGTATTTCCGTCCGGTTCATTTCAAACCAACGTCCTCTAAGCATTCTGGAGAGCTGTGCGGCGGCGTTCAATTATATATTACAGACCGCCAGGTGATCAAGCCGTTAGAGATAGGCGTAACCTTATTATTTACGATCAGGGACTTGTTTGAGCCGTTTGCATTTCTGCCTCCCGTGAAGGAGGGCTCACGTCCTTTTATTGACTTATTGGGCGGAAGCAGCATCTACCGGACGAAGGATATTCAGGCTAAGCAGCTGCTCGAACAGTTTGCAGAGGACAGCAGGCAATTTGCAGAAATGAAACAGCAGTATCATTTATATCACTAGCGGATGGTGAATAGCGGATGAGAACGATAGAACAAATGAGCTTGCGTGAGAAAATCGGACAAATGTTCGTAACAGGCTTTCCGTCAACGGAGATGTCCCCGGAGCTGAAGGAAGTCATTGAGCAGTACAAAGTCGGAAATATTATTTTATTCTCCCATAATATCAGCAATAAATATCAATTAGGCGGGCTTGTTGCAGAACTGCAGCAATGGTTCACCACACATACAGGCATTCCGGGCTTTATTACGATTGACCAGGAAGGCGGCCGGGTGACCCGGATGCCCAAGGACGCGACGAATGTAGCCGGAGCCATGGCAATAGCCTCTTCAGGACGCCCTGAAAATGCTTATGCAGCAGGCAGAATAACGGCCCGGGAACTACAAGCATTAGGCATTAATTTCAATCTTGCGCCCGTGATGGATGTTACCAGTAATGCGCTCAATCCGGTGATCAACGTCCGCTCTTACGGGGATTCGGTTGAGACGGTATCGCAGTACGGGATTCAAATGATGAAGGGCTTGCTCGATGGCGGCGTAATGTCCTCGCTGAAGCATTTTCCCGGTCATGGGGATACCGATGTCGATTCACACATTGGCTTGCCTGTCATTAACAAAACGGTGGAGGAGCTAGAGCAGCTTGAACTGCTGCCGTTTAAGGCTGCAATCGGGCAGGGGGCCGAGGCCATCATGAGCGCCCATATTTTATTCCCGCAAATCGAAACGTCTGGTGTACCGGGAACGATGTCTTATACGATTATTACAGAGCTGCTTAAAGGGAAATTGGGATTTGAGGGGCTGGTTGTCTCCGATTGTCTGGAAATGGATGCGATTAAACGCTATTACGGGACGGCAAAAGGTGCACTCGAAGCCGTTAAAGCAGGGATTGATCTGGTGTTCATCAGTCACACGCCTGCAACGGTTAAAGAAGCGGTTCATTTAATAGAAGAAGCTGTAGCGGCGGGTGATTTGGATGAAGCGGTTATTGATGCAGCTGTTGCCAAAATTCTAGCCTATAAAGCCCGCTATACGCATGTTGGGGAACCGGATTACGGGATCGTGGGCTGCGAAGTTCACCGCCGGGCGAACGAGCTGATGCGTACGGAAACGATCTGCCTGATTAAAGGTGAGACCCAGCCCGTTCAGGCAGGGGATGGGCAGGTCTTGTTTGTGGGCTCCTATGCCTACCGGACCGACCTGGCCTCCAGCAGTGTGAATCAAGAGCTTAGCTTCCCACAGTATATGGGTGAGCATTTTGCTGCAGCGTATGAGCTGATCGGTATTGATCCGGACGAGGAGCAGATTAACGAAGTGCTGCACAAGGCTGAAGGGTACAAGCATGTTGTTATCGGGCTGTTCAATGCGCGTGAAAATACAGGCCAGCTGGCGCTTGTGCAGAAGCTTGTGGCAGCAAACTGTAAAGTAACGGCAATTACCTTGGGCCGGCCGTATGATTTAGCTTTAATCGAAGGCGGGTTTTGCGGCATTGCAGCCTTTGAATATACTCCGGATGCATTCAAGTCCCTTATTCCCATCCTGAATGGTGAGGTAACACCGGCTGCCAGTATTACGATTCAGCTATAGGGGGACATCAGTATGGCATTTATTGTTGGCATGGACGGGGGCGGCACCAAGACAGCTGTCATTGTTACTCATGATGATCAGGAAGAGCCTGTACTATCCTTTACGGCAGGGCCTATTAATTATAATGGCGGCGATGCCGGGGCTATTGCTGCCGCTTTCGGGGAGATTTTTAATCAGATAAGGTCCTGCTGCACAAGCCTTGCGGAAGTTAATCATGTATGTATAGGAGCGGCAGGCGTAAGCAATCCGGCAGTAGCCCGATTTTTGGAGCAACAGGTGAGAGATAACGGTTATAGCGGGCCGCTAACGATTACCGGGGATCAGGAAACCGCACTATATGGAGCCCAGAATGCGATGCAGGGTATTATTCTCATTGCCGGTACAGGCTCCATTTGCTTCGGGGTTAATGAAAAGGGAGAGCGGCACCGCACAGGAGGCTTTGGTCATCTGATTGATGATGAGGGAAGCGGATATTATATCGGGCGTGAGCTCTTGTCCCTGCTGGTTCAGGCAGAGGACGGAAGAACAGCGGATACGATGATTCCGGCGCTGGTCTATAAGCAGCTTGGACTTGGTACGGTGCAAGAGATCATAGGTTTTGTCTACCACAAAAATACAACGAAGAAAGATATTGCAGCGCTCGCCCCGGTGATGACGGCAGCATGCGGGCTCGGGGACGCCCAGGCGCTAAAATTGGCGGAGCAATGTGCAGCCGGTCTGTTTGAGCTTGTGGTGCCTGTGATTGAGCGGCTGAAATTATATGAGAGTAAGGTTGCAATTGCCGGAAGTGTGCTGCAGAAATCCCGTTTTGTAAGAGAGGCCTTAGAGCGGAAGCTTGCCCGCAGCTACCCGCAGACCCAGCTGATTATGCCTGTTCATAATGCAGCCTATGGTGCTGTACTGCTCGGAAAATCAAAAATGAGTAACGGGTAATCCTATGAATGAAGCAAAGGAAGGGTGTGCCATAAGTCCGGCAGTGTTGGACTTGCGGCACACCCTTTTTCCGGTGAATAAACAACTCCCGGGTGACAGGTTACGGTCAAAATTTGTCGGTTAAATAAAACACGGCCTGCTGTTTCGGGAACAGGGCCTGCAGAATATCAGCATGTCGGGCAGGGGTCCCAGCTTCAGCTGCGCCTTCCGCATTATAGCCGAAGATGATATAAGAGATCAGATTCCGCTCATCCACTTCTATGGTTATCCGGGACCCGGACTGACTATTCCCGGAAACGGAAAGCCGCTTCTGGCGGTAGTCGAGGCAGATCCGCTCCTCCCCGCATTGCAGCGTTATGAACAGCTCCTGTTCCGCCATCAAGGCATTGCCGTTAAGGCGATGCTCCAATTCAGGCTGAAGCTTGTGGAAGGTAGAATACAGGTTGATCATTTTCCACATCGCCATATGGATGGGAACGGGCTCAGCCTGAAGCTGCTGATAATAGGAATATAGCTTGTGATCTTCAGGAAGCATCGCCATGATGTGCTTGGCCTTCGGCCGGAGACGGCATAATTCATGAAATAAGTACTCCACGCCGTCCGCTGCCTCATCCAGATAGATGAGTTCGTTGATAAATACCTGTTCGGTGTCCTTTTTTTCTATCATGCCATAAGCGACAATTTTATGATGATGCTGAAGCAGCAGACAGTCCGATTTCTTCCATTCTGGCCAGCGGATCAGATCCTTCCAGTAGGTTTCATTACGTACTACAGTATAGGTGCGGTTCTGATTGAATTGTTCATAAATAGCACGGATATCCTCAAGATAACGGGGCTCAAAAGGTATAATCTCGTAACCGTCCGGCTGCCCGCCCCGCGCCTGATTCTCAATAGCGTAAGCAGTCTCGGGAATCAGTCTCCAGCCGGCCTTCTCATAAAATGCATGCTTGCTGGCCAGAAGTACACTTATATCATAACCGGCTTCTCTCATGTAGTGTGTTTGTGCAGCAAGAATTTTGTGTGTCAGCCCCATGCCGCGATAATTGGGATCTGCAGCGACGCTGCCCATAGCGCCCGTCTGCAAGACCGCTTGGCCGACTCTGATGGAAAGCGGAAAGATTTGAACATTGGCAGCAACCTTGCCGCCGACCGTTGCAAACCATGTGGTATCCGGGTCATAGGAGTTGTCGAGGTCTAATCTTTCCTGGAAATACCCCCGGCCTACGGCAAAACATTCATCTAAAATATCGTAAATCTGTTCAAGCTGTTCTCTGCCCGGCCTGTTGGTTACGCTTATATTTTGTTCTGGTGTTGTCGTCATCTTTGCTTTCCTCCTGGGTCGCTATGTTAAAAACAGAGTTCATTCAGAATCCTTCATCAGAATAAGCCGAAACCCCTCTTGAATATAAGTTCTCCGCTAACTTAATAAATTCTTCTGGCGGTATATCCTTTTCCTGCTGGAGCCACAGGCGAAATAAAGAAAGGGTAGATGTCAGATAGAACTCAATGAAGTATGGCGTTAAGGAATGGTTTTGCGGAAGGTTCAGGAATTGTTCCATGGGGATGTCTCTTTTTAAGCGTGCTAAAAAACGGGGGCTTCCATAATCGCCCAGAAGGGCATGGAGCGCCAGAAGATGTTCTTTTCTGTCCAGACAAGACAGCGCATCCTGAACCGAATGCATCGACAGCTCGTTACCGGCTAGTTCTGCTTTGATGTCATGGAGCAAGTTATTTTCCACAGTGTCCAGAAGTTCGTAAATGTCAGTAAAGTATTGATAAAAGGTACTGCGGTTATACCCTGACCGGCTGGCGATTTCCTGGATGGAAATTTTCTCAACCGGCTTTTGGCTGTATAGCTCACAAAACACATCTATAAACTTTTGTCTTGTTTTCTCCGTAATTTGGGGCTGCTTGTTCATGTTTCCCTCCTGCCTGCGCATAAGATATCATCCGACAGATATTAAAAAACTGATGATTGATCAAGAAATCCTAAAGCTTTATGATCACATCATACAACATGTTGTCGGATAATCAAATGGGGATATTAAAGGGCAGGAGTGATTATAATGTCAGCAGAGCAAAACAGAATTTTAATTTTCGGTGCAGGTGTCATCGGGAGTATTTATGCAATAAAGTTTATGGAAGCAGGATATGACGTTAGTCTGTTTGCTCGTGCGGACAGGTTCAGACTTTTACAAGAAAAAGGCCTGCAATATAATGACAAAGGTACAGTCAGAACGGTTCCGGTGAAGGTCATGGATACGCTCGAAAATGACGATATATACGATTTTATTTTCGTTACCGTTCGTTATGACCGGGCCGAATCCGCATTGCTCGCGCTAAAAGATAATCAAAGCCAAAATATAGTTACGATGACCAATAGCCCGATTGGATTTTCTTCGTGGCAGGGGATTGTAGGGGATAGACTATTACCGGCCTTTCCCGGCTTCGGCGGACAGATTAAAGATGGGGTCCTGCACGCACGGTTCATGCCCAAGCTTCTAGTGGCTACCGCATTGGGAGAAATGAATGGCGCAGTGACGCAGCGCATCTTAAAGCTCGCACAAGTATTTCAAACCGCCAAGCTTCCCTACGCTGTAAAAAAGGATATGCAGGCGTATCTAATCACTCATTCCGTATCAGACATTGCCTTGCTGGGCAGTTTGTATGGCGGCAAACCGGAGATTGCCCCTGTAACACCCGGAACCAGACAGACGGCACGCCAAATAACAGTTACTTTAAAAGCGTATCTAAAAGCAATCCGTGAGGCAGGTGTTGCTGTTGATCCGCCCGTTTTTAACATAGTCCCTAAGCTCCCAAGCTTCATCCTGGATGTTCTCTTCATTGCCTGGCTGCGCACAAACATGGTTAAGGATATGCTGCTGCCGGATTATGCGAATGCTGCGAACCAGGAGGTTGTGCAGCTAGAGAAGGATCTGACAAAATTTCTATCTATTCAGAACGGCTGATGAATCGTTTGTTCCGGTATTGTAACCCGTCTGTTTATTCTTCACTTCCAGCGGATGGTAAGGTTGAAGAACTGAAGCAGGCGGGAGGCTTACCATGATAACAAGATTAGGGAAGATACTGAACATATCGATTTTGGCGGTCTGCCTGGCTGGATGCAGTCAGGCGGCAGAGCCCGCAAACGCACAACACACCCCGGTCACTCCAACTCCGGAACATGCAGCACTAGAAGAGGATCTGATTCTGCGCAATACCTCCGAACCTTTTATCGGGCGAATCGATTTGGATCAGGCGACGGAGGAGTTCATCTATGGCACCTGGAAGGTGGACAAGCTGCTGGGATTCGCGAATTCCTATAATGACGCGTCTGAATATCCTACAGGACAGGACATCATTGGGGATGAACTTGTGATTCATAAAGATTACTTCTCCTCGATGGGGCTAGAGGGCTATGAAGCGTACCAATACAAGTTCACCAATCCCCGCTATAGTATAACCCAGAGGCATTATAACGGGGATTCCTTTTACAGAGTGAACAAATTGAATCTGTCTATGATTGGGACCAACGATGTAACGACCGACATAGAGGTAACTGAGCCTTCGCCGGGACTGGGTGTACCGCTAAGCTTCATCGATGTGAATCATAACAAGCTGATCCTGTGGATCGAAGCCGCAACATTTGAGTTGATAAGAGTGGACGAATCGGGTAATAAGTAGTCTAAGTGCTGGAGTCTATAATGACAGGAGTGAGCGCATATGAGCTGGGATGTACTTATCATGAAAACGAAATACGATTTTGAAGCGCCGGAGGAAGAACAGCCGCCAGTGCCACCGCTGGGACAACGTGATGAAATCATTGAGAAGCTGACCCGCCGCCTACCGAACCTGGATTACCGGGATAAGGCTTGGGGCGTCCTTGAGGGCGAGGGGTTTTCGATTGAGTTCAACACAGGTGACGAGGAGCTCGTGGATTCTATTATGCTGCATGTCCGGGGCGGGGGAGCGGTGATGGATACCCTCTGCTTGATCTGCGAGACACTGGAGGCTTATGCCCTGGACACATCGGATACCGGCTATATCGACTTTAAGCAGCCTGAAGCAGCGGAGCAATCCTGGGAGCAATTTCAGAAGTATCGTGACCAGGTGATTAACAAACATAACGGAAGAGTTTGAAGTGAACAGAGGCGCAGGATGGATCACATCTGCAGCCTCTGTTTTGCGTTTTGAAGTGTTTGGAAATAACATGCAGAAGGGTATTGACGCCTAATGAAGTAGCATGTTAATATTTTCACGTGGCAAACTAACATGTCAGTATACCCAAATAGCATGTTAGCATGTTAACTCATTTATCCTACTTCAGGAGGTTATTTTGTGGATGTGGCTAATGTTGTAATTGGTTTCATTATGGTCTTATCATTTTTTGGATTAGTGTGGTATTGCGTCAAGGGGTGTAACCTAATGGTTGGCTTCTTCGTCATGTCGGTGCTGTGGACCTCGATTGCTCTGATCGGAAATAGCGTTCATCCTACCTCCGTGATGGAGGGCAAGACCTTCATTGACGTGCTGACGAATGTGTTCCAGACGGGGCCTGAGAACTACGGGAAGGCGATACTGGTTAATATCTTCTTCGGCGCCTTCTTCGGCAGAGTCCTGATCGACACAGGGATTGCCGCTACGCTGATCCGTAAGGTCGTAGAGCTTGGAGGAGACAAACCAAGAATCACCATGTCCCTGCTGTGTATCGTTACCGCTGTAATCTTCACCTCCATGACGGGTATCGGCCCGGTTATCTCCATTGCTGTCATCGTGCTGCCGATCATGCTGTCGCTCGGGATTCCATCACCGATTGCCTTGTTCTCCTTCATGGGCTCGATCATGGCGGGGATCTTCGGGAACATCGTGAACTTTAAGCAATATCAGGCGATTTTTGCAACAGCCAATGAAAGTTATGCCAGCTACGACTATAATACATATTTCAAATTCGGCATGATTGCGATGGCTGTATCTCTGATCGTGGTGCTGGTGGTATCTAATGTGATGATGAACCGGAAGCTCTCACGGGCCTGGGCGGCTACACCGGATAGCGGAGCTACTGTAGATGCACCTGCCATCTCCTGGATCTCGATCATTCTGCCGGTAGTGGGTGTAGTGGTGTTTAAGGTGCCGATTATTTTCGGATTTATCTTCGCCGCCTTGTTCGCCCTGCTGACCTGCGGTAAGCTGAAGGGTGGTTTTGCAAGCGTTTGCAGAATGCTGTCGAAGCAGTTCGCGGACGGAGCTATTGATGTGGCACCGATGATCGGGTTCCTGCTCACGCTGTCAATGTTCAACAATGCGGCTACCTATGCTTCCCCTTATTTCAAAACCCTGCTGGACGGCGCAATGCCCCAGACTGCGCTGCTCTTGTGTATTGTATTCGCCATCCTGACACCGCTCGGCTTCTTCCGCGGTCCGATGAACCTCGTCGGTTCGGGTTCGGCCATCCTGGCCGTTGTGGTGGCAACCGCAGCCTGGCCGGTACAATTCCTCTATCCGCTGTTCGCCATTACTACTGTTGCACCGCAGCATTTGGACGTAACACAGTCCTGGGTTGCCTGGGGCTTCGGCTATACGAAGGTTCCCGCCAAGGAATACATGAAGATGTCGATTCCTACGGGCTGGATTATCGGGATTATTCTCTGCGTGATCGTATTCTTCATGTACGGAAATTTGGTTTAACACACTATTAATGAAGAGAAACGGAGAAATCATATGAGTACAATGGTTAGAATGGGTATAGATGTGGGGGGAACCCATACCAAGGCAGTTGCGATTGACAATGCGACACATGAGATTATCGGCAAATCGTCCGTCAAGACAACACATGACCATGCCACAGGCGTAGCCGCAGGTGTGGTGAAATGCTTCATGAATTGCCTGGAGGAGAACAATATCCGTCCTGAGGATGTAGTGTTCGTGGCTCACAGTACAACGCAGGCTACGAATGCGCTGATCGAGGGCGATATTGCCCAGGTGGGCATCATTGGCCTGGCCAAGGGCGGTCTGGAAGGCTGGCTCGCCAAGCGGCAGACCCGGCTTCAGAATATCGATCTGGGCAACGGTAAGGAGATCAAGATCTACAATAGCTTCCTTAATGTTAAAAAAATGTCCGAAGCCTCCGTGCTGGCGGTCATTGACGAATTGAAGCAGCAGGGGGCACAGGTTATTGTGCCTTCAATGGCTTTTGGCGTAGATAACGGGCGGCCTGAGGAACTGGTCTATATCGAAGCGGAGAAAAAAGGCATGCCGACCACCATGGCCTCCGACATTACGAAATTGTACGGGCTGACCCGGAGAACCCGAACAGCGGCGATTAATGCAAGCATTCTGCCGAAGATGCTTGATACCGCCAATTCCACAGAGAAGTCTGTGAGGGAGGCCGGGGTCCATGTTCCACTGATGATTATGAGAGGCGACGGCGGCGTTATGGAGATCACTGAGATGAAGAAGCGGCCTGTTCTGACTATGCTCTCGGGCCCCGCGGCCTCGGTCATGGGCTCACTGATGTATCTTAGAGCCTCTAACGGGGTATATTTCGAGGTCGGCGGCACGACAACCAATATCGGTGTGATCAAAAACGGCCGTCCCGCCATCGACTATTCCATCGTCGGCGGTCATCCGACCTATGTCAATTCCCTGGATGTACGGGTGCTCGGCGTGGCCGGCGGGTCCATGATCCGGGCGAACAAAAGTGGAGTGGTCGATGTCGGACCCAGATCGGCGCATATCGGCGGACTGGATTATTCGGTATTCACCGATCCGGATAAGATCAACGGAGCGCAGGTCGAATTCTTTTCTCCGAAGCCGGGTGATCCTGCTGATTATGTGGCGATCCGGCTGGAGAATGGGGAACGGGTGACGATCACGAACTCCTGCGCGGCGAATGTGCTGGGACTGGTGAAGCCGGAGCATTTCTCCTACGGGAATGTGGAAGCGGCCCGAAGAGCGATGCAGGCGCTGGCGGATTACTGCGGAACAACGGTAGAAGATATTGCCAAGCAGATTATGGAGAAGGCGTATGCAAAGATCGAGCCGATCATCCTGGCGCTGGCCGAGAAATACAAGCTGGAGAAGGACCAGATCTCCCTGGTGGGTGTCGGCGGCGGAGCGGCTTCGCTGATTGTCTATTTTTCCGAGAAAATGGGCCTGAAATACAGCATCCCCGAGAATGCAGAGGTTATCTCTTCCATAGGGGTTGCTCTGTCGATGGTCCGGGACGTTGTAGAGCGGATTATTCCGTCTCCGTCCAAGGAAGTGATTGCCGCCCTCAAGATGGAAGCCATGAACAAAGCGATTCAGAGCGGGGCCACACCGGAGAGCATCGAGATTCATATTGATATTGATCCGCAGACCTCCAAGGTTACAGCGATTGCTACCGGTTCTACGGAAGTGAAGACGACCGAGCTGCTGAAGGAATGCGATGAGGCCGAGCTGCAGGAGCTGGCGGCGAAGGATATGCGTATCCCGCTGGAACGGACCAAGCTGCTTGAGAAGACCCGGTATGTCAGTATTTTCGGCGAATTGATGGATAAATCCGGTGAAGCCGGGGCGGTCCGCATCCTGGACACCAAGGGCTTCATCAAAGTGCAGAGAGGCCGGGCTATGGCACTTAAGACCACTGCGGGTGATTACCTGGCTGCGGTTAAGCAGCTGTGGGAGGCTATGGCTGTGTACCAGACAGAGCTGATTGCCAGACCTGACTTTTACCTGTGCATCGGTGCCCGTGTCATGGACTTTACGGCATCGGACTTCGAACAGCTGGAGCTGTTGATGGATATTGAGGTATCCACATTCGAGCCGGACACGGAGATCGTTGTCGTGGCGGCTAATATCAAGCAGAGCTAGGAGCCGCGCGGAAGTGCATGTAGACAGGGGGACGTATGCAAGTGCAGACGAAGCTGGGAGAGCTGCTGTATCCATTACTGGAGGTTGACCATGAGGCTTGGGGAATGTATGCCTTCTCGAGAGACATTCTGAACCGGCGGATTTCGCCGGAGACGAAGCGGGAAATGCTAAAGCAGGCCAGAGCCTGCGGCATAGAATATGCACAGCGGATGATACTTGAATATGGGACCCGTGATGTCAGGGTGCTTGCTGAACGTATGAACCTGAAGCTGGAATTCAAGGATGCGCTCATGACCGGCAAGCGTGTGCTATTCGCCTCCTATACCCCGCCGGACCGGATCGAAATCATGGAAGAACCCTTGCGCAGAGCGGCGGAGCAGGTACGGGAGGCGGGTCCTGGTCTAGTTGAACTTTTTCCGCAAGCTGGTATAATGAATACTATCCTTGGCCACGAAATTTATCATTTTGTAGAAGACCGGTTTGCACAGGAAATATACACCCGGACCGAGCGCATTCTGCTATGGAAGCTGCTGGGCCTGAATAATTATTCTACAATACGCACCTTAAGTGAAGTTGGAGCCATGGCTTTTACACAGGAACTGAACAGACTGCGGTATTCGCCGTTCATTCTGGACATTCTGTTGTATTACAGCTACGACTCAGCCAGTGCGGAGACAATAACCCGTGATGTACTAGGAGTGAGTTCAGGGAAGGTGTAGGGAAGCCGTTGAAGATTATGAATAACAGTAATTCACTGAATGATGTAACTTACAATAGAATAAAAGAAGACATCATGAATATGACGCTCGAGCCAGGAATGGATGTCAGTGTGCAGAAGCTGTCTGAACGCTATGGCGTCAGCCGGACGCCGGTACGGGAAGCAGTGGTCCGCCTTCAACAGTCAGGACTGGTGGAAATATATCCTCAGCGCAAAACTGTAGTCTCCAAGATTGATCTGCAAAGAGTCCGCGAGGAATGGTTCATCCGGACCTCCCTTGAATCTGCTGTAATCGATGAATTCATCCGCAAATGCAGTGAATTGGTCGCAGATACGATGCAGGAACTGATTAATAAGCAGAAGAAATATATGGACAAGAAATACTTCAGAGAATTCTATATTAAGGACAACCGGTTCCATCAGCTGATCTTTCAGACGGCCGGGGAGGAGTTATCCTGGTTCACCATCGAAGAGGTAGCATCCCATTACAATCGTATCCGTCTGCTCTACGGGAAGATGGAGGGGGTGCAGCCGTCCGATATTGATAAGCATGTGAAGATGGTTGCCGCTACCCGCAAGCGGGATGCGGAAGGGATGCGCAAGGTCGTGATGGAGCATTCCAATACGCTGCTGGACCGGGTCCAGAGCATGTCCAAGGAATACCCGCAATTCTTCTGATCATACAAGTGATAAGCTTAAAGGCGTATACTGAAGTCTTCTCCGCATGGAGCGGGACTTCCGGTATACGCCTTTTGTTGAAATATAAGAAATGATATAGCTCCTATTGCTGCTTGAGCCGCCGGTAATATAGCCAGGTTCTGCCCGCGAACGAGCCGAAGAGCAGAATGGAAAGGAACATAATTGAAGTGTTCCACGCTTGGGAAGCAGTGATCCCGTCCCGCAGCATGCCATCAATGAAGGCCGACAGATTAAAGCTGTAGAGCAGGATCATAGGCAGGAACAGCAGGGTATAGCTGATGGCGATTGTACGTGCCTGCTTCAGGCGGTGGACCGGATCACTATAGATTTCCTGCTGCTCCGCAGCGTTCTGCTCCTCCCGGCTCCAGAGGGTCCATTTCTGCAGAGAGAAGGAAGAGCTGTAGAGCCTCGTCCAGCCAGCCTCCTGGTGCAGCTCGAAATACCCTTCATCGGCCATGACCTGATAGTCGGCGTGATAGGTCATGCGGCGCGGACGGCCCTTGCTGAAATGGAACAGCGTTCCTCCGAAGCCTACTTTATAGAGATTCCATCCGTGCTTCTCTTTGTCCTCCAGCCATTGCTCCAGCCGGTCAGGGGCGTACATCCAGCTGGGCTTCATCCGCGCCATCGTAGTGCCGGCAGGCTTCTGCGGTCCGGGAGGCTTCTTCAGGTCCTGATGGTTTAGCAGAAATACCTTACTGGCAGCCTGGAGCTTCACTATTGAGTAAATTGCAAGAACAAGCAGGGCCAGGGCTCCCGCTGCTGCGGCCCAGGTAACGGCCCACAGCGGACTTGGCTGAATGCGGACTGGAGTATCCTGATTGAAGGTGAGTCCTAGTACAAGCAGTGGAATAAGTGCAATGAGCAGCAAATACACCAGGATCCCCATGAAAAGATAGGAGATGATGCGGTTACGCCTCAGGACATCCTTACGTGAAGGATAGGCGCTAATCTGTGACGGCAGCCGGTCATTCTCGTACAGGCTCCATTTGCCTTGCTGCAGCCGCCTGCTCCATCCCTCTGCGGCAAGATAAGGAGACATGGATGAATGCTTGGATGAATGATAAGCCAGCTGATAAGTTAGCCGGATAGGCTCAGCCTGCCGGAAGGTAAAGCGCCGCCGCAGTAAGCTCCATTCTTCCACACGCCATCCCTTGCCGGCCATATCGGCCAACCAGGCTTCTGTCCCCGGCAAATCATAGCTCCAAAAGGGCCGAAATACAGTTCTCAATTGAATTCCTCCTCACTGGTGACGGCGTTGCGGTGAAGTTCCTTTAACCTGCCGATTTCAGCGCGCATGACTTCCTTCCCCAGCTCAGACACCTCGTACACCGTCTTTCTCTCTTCATCGGCAAATACGGTAATCAGTCCATCCTTGTTCATTTTGGTCAAGGTTCCATATACCGTACCGGAGCCCAGCCGGAGCCGTCCTTCCGACAATTCCTCCACATGCTTAATAATTCCATATCCATGGCGCGGCTTGGTTAAGGACAATAGAATATAGAAGGCCGTCTCTGTCATGGGCACGTACTTTTTTAGAACCTTTTGCGTTGCGGACACCGCGTTCACCTGCTTCGTCAATTCATTGTGCCTAGTCATGGCTAAGAAAATATGTCATGTTGTGACTATGTCATAATGTGACTATATCACGATGCGACATATAATTCAAGCAGAGCTACAGTGGCGAAAGAAGCAGAGGCTGGCACAATGGCTGCCAGAGCTCAGGTACAAGCTGGGACTGTGAACAGTAGACCGTCTGTAAATACTGGCTGATCGGGGCCAGCTTATCCTGGGCCAGCACCTCCTTGATCTCGGACGGCTTGACGGGGATAGCTTGTCCGTTAGAGGACATGAACTCGGCTAGGGGAAGCAGCATAGCGCAGCTCTTGCGGTATGACATGCGGTGCGGGAACCTGGGGGAGCTGCCGGAATCGTATTTAGACAGCTTGATGCGGGCGTAGTGACCCGCCAGGACGCTGCGGGCATCGAGCTTCAGCACAGCGAAGACCTCGCCCGGCTCTCTGCGCGAATACATTGCAGCCATTGCGAGGCAATCGCGCCAGGTCGCCCACAGGAACACATGGCGGTCCAGGCAGCGGCGGAACTCTTCCGCCGTTGTCCCCGGAGCCATCGCCTCAGGCGTAATGCGCAGATGGGCATTCAGCGTCGCGGCTTGCCCGGTATAGCTTACCCGGTGCGCCGCAGTCCGCCGCTCTCCGGCTGCATGAGCGGGGCTCAGCACCGCAGAGGAATAAATGGCGTCAAGGGCAGCCATGGCGGGCAGATTCACTGCCCGGGTGAAATGATAGAAGGAGGTACGGAGCGGGCTTTTGGTAATGGCGTCAATCAGGGAGGGGTTCATGGGAGCTTCTGTCCTTTGAAGGAGCTGAAGGGCATACTATTCACCCTGCGGTTCAGCAGGACCGCGTTGATCTCGCCTCCGGCCAGGATAATGAATGAGCTGATATAGAGCCAGATTAGCAGCACTGTTACGCCCCCGAGACTGCCGTAGGTTTTGGAGAAATCACTGAATTGATTGACGTATACCGAGAACAGAATCGAGGTCGTAATCCAGCCGATGGTGGTGAACAACGCCCCAGGCATGACCTCCCGCAGCGCCAATCTCCGGCTGGGAGCGATCCAGTACAGCAGGGTGAAGACGATGAACATCACGAACAGCGGAATCGCGTATTGCAGCAGATCCCAGAGCTTTTGGAATCCGTAGGGAAGATCAACCAGCAGGAAGACTTGCGTCTTAAGCCAGCTGCCAAGGACCAGTAGCAGAATGCTGAGCAGTACGACGAATCCGATTGTCAAGGTAGCGAGCAGGGCGATCCCCCGGATTTTCCAGAACACTCTGCTCTCGTCAATCTCGTAGGCACGGTTAAGCCCCTTGATGATAGCATTGATTCCTTTGGAGGCGGCCCACAAGGTAGCCAGCATCCCGAAGGACAACAGTGTCTGGCTGCGTCCGGCAGATACATCCTGCAGAATCTCTTCTATAATAGAGATGGCTTCGGCGGGCATGATCTGCTCCAGCTGCTCTATATTTTTCTCCAGCGAGATATTCGCATACCCGATCAGGGTCATGATGAAGATCAGAAAAGGAAACAGGGACAGGATTAAATAATAGGTCAGCTGCGCAGCGATGCCCTGGACATCATCGGCGCCTATTTTCACCCATAGCTGCTTGATGAACTTGAAAGTGCCTCTTCTACTGCCGGAAGTGCTGTTCATAGGGCCCTCCTTCATGAATTCCCGGATAGGCTAACCTGGTAGCCAAATCGTTCCATATATATGTATACCCCGGTGAAATATCCTTTAGTCCGACGGGGTCGTTTTTATTGTAGCATAACGGGATTAGCTCCATTAAATACACGTGCTGATGAACGGACGCCCCTTACAGGAAATTTAGATACGTTTATCCAATTGTTTGTTGCCAAGAGCGGGAATTAACTATCTTAGTGGTTCCCCATAGCAGATATGCCAGTGCAGATGCTTCGAGTCCTGATAATTACCGAGATTGGTAATCACTCTGCATGCTCCGTATTCTTCAGTTACCTGGGCGGCAACCTCCTGGATTACTCCGATAAGCTCAAGCAGCAGCTCATGCTCTTCGGCCTGAATGGTTAACAGGGAAGAGATGTGCCGTTTGGGAATGGCTACAATATGAACAGGGTAAAAGGGTTTGGTATGGTGGTACGCTAAAATATTATCCGTTTCGAAGACCTTGTTAATTACTGTTTTGCCGCTCAATACTTCGTCACAATAGAAATCTTCTGTCATATATATCCTCCTAAATGGTGTTTTTTAACTTGTATTATACTGGAAAATAGAGTGCGCCAATAGAGCAATCTGAAAGAATCATTCAGGGATTTCTCAAGGAAAGTGACAGGAGAGAATAATTGTCATAGACTGACCATGGTATATTAAGCTAACATATCGATAAAAGGAAAATAATGGAGGGTGGCGGGGGACGTGCGGTTGCGCAGACCGGGCGGTTTTTGAAAATAAAGAGAGGGCGAGTGGAACATGAATGTGGAAGTGTATACGTTAAATGCATTTGCGGAAGGGGAGCGTGGCGGTAATCCGGCAGGCGTTGTCTTGGAGCAAGCTCTTTCTCTAGATGCTGCCCAAATGCAGCTCATAGCGAAGGAATTGGGCTTTTCGGAGACGGCCTTTATGGAAAAATCCCTGCTTGCGGATTACAAAATCCGCTATTTCACCCCCGCCAGCGAAGTTGATCTGTGCGGACACGCCACGATTGCTGCGTTTGGACTAATGCATTCATTGGGTTTGTCAAAGGAAGCGACCTCCTATTCAATAGAAACCAAGGCAGGGATTCTTGATGTCGATATTAGCTCGGAGGGTCTTGTTTACTTGTCACAGGTTGTACCACAATTTTTTGAAAGGATATCCTGTGAGGAAATCGCCCCATCTTTGAGGATGGATGCCGAAGAACTGCAGACAGAGTTGCCCATCCAGATTGTTTCGACAGGCTTGCGGGACATTATGATTCCAATCCGGAGCAGGAAGCTCTTGAATGAGATTCAGCCAAATTTTGATGCCATAATCGCTATCAGCGAAAAATATGATGTGGTTGGATATCATCTGTTCACGATGGATACTCCAGATGATTCTGCTGCGGAATGCCGGAATTTTGCGCCGCTGTACGATATTCCCGAGGAGAGCGCGACAGGAACATCCAATGGTGCCTTACTCAGCTATTTGTACCAATACGGCCAACGATCTTTGCAGGAAGTGGAGAATGTTATGTTCAGGCAAGGGTATTCGATGGATTGTCCTTCTGAAATTAAGGCTGGATTGCGCCTGAGCGAGAGCGGTGAAATCAATCAGGTTCGGGTCGGCGGTGCAGTGGCTCGAATTGAACGAAGACATATCATGATATAAACGGAATCAAAAGTTTGTTAGTAATAAATCTGTGTTTTTCACAGTTTTATCAAACCTATTATAAGGAGATTGCGCATGAAGCTGCTGCTGGAGGATTACGAGGGAATCAGACGTTGGATGTACCGCAATGCCCGTCCGCTGGACCTGGCGAGATGGAGATTTCACTTCGGGGACGGCGCGGTTCCGCCGGTACTGGAAGCGCTATCCGCCTATCAGAATGAGGATGGGGGCTTCGGCCATGCCTTGGAGGCGGATGCCTGGAATCCGCATTCCACCCCGATCCAGACCGCTACGGCGGTGGAACGGCTGCTGGAGCTTGAATTTGCAGATAGCGGGCATCCGCTGGTGCAGGGAATTCTGAAATACCTGGACAGCGGTGTGGATATGGATGGCCGCACCTGGAGGAATGTCGTAGCTTCTAATAATGATTATCCTCATGCCCCCTGGTGGCATACAAGCTCAAACAGTACTTCCCACAGTATGTTTAACCCGACCGCTATTCTGGCGGGATTCATTCTGAAGGCTGCTCCGCGGGATTGCGGGCTGTATGCCACCGGACTGGAGATTGCCCGTGAGCTGACGGAGCTTTTCCTGCGTGAACCTAATATTGAGATGCACCCGCTGAAATGCGTGGACACGCTGCTGCATTGCATCACCTGGGCGGGGCTGCAGGAGCACTTCCCCTATGTGGAGCTGCAAGAAGCCTTCAAAGTACAGAGCGCACGGCTAATCAGCCGCGATGAGGGGAATTGGAACGGGTATGGCTGCAGACCGTCAGCGTTCATCCATTCGCTGCATAGTCCCGGATACGCTGAACTGGGCGGACTGCTGCACCAGGAGCTTGATTATCTGCTGGAGACCCGAAATGCCGCAGGTGTCTGGGAGCTGACCTGGGGCTGGGAAGGATATGAACGCGAGTATGCGATTAGTGAGAACTGGTGGAAGGGACATATCGTGATTGAGAATTTGCGGCTGCTGCGGGAATTCGGACGAATGTCGGAGCTGCTATGAACAGAATTGGAATGCAGCTTGGCATAAATTAAAAAAATGCAGCGCATCGTCAAGCCACAGCCCTCCGTACGGGAGCTGTGGCTTGATCGCGTCGCGTGCCAATTGCTGCCTTGTCACAAGTAATAGCACAATCATGCACCGCCGGATTGAAGGAATTCCTGCTCGTAAATGGCCCGGACATCCTTAAGGATACGGCTGCTATGCTCTATGAATTTCAGCGGTTTTACCTGATTCTTGATCAGGAAGACACCGGACTTGCCGCTGTGTTCACCCAGAGCCGCCTGATACAGCAGGCCTGCCCCATGGGTAGGCTCGGGGAAAAACAGCCGCGTAATGGGTTTTAACCATAGCGGGATGCCGGATTTTTTGCCGCTGCGAAGGGTATTGTTGCCTCCGGGATCGCTACTTCGGATCAGGATGCCCTCCTCCGCAAGCGCCGGGGCCACCGCTTCAGTCCACAAGGACAAGGCGCGCTTGGTGTCGGCATAAGGGCCGGTCAGCATCTGAAATTTGGCCGGGTGCTTCAGGGCGGCAGGATCGAAGCTGCGTTTCATCATGAAAGCGTTGGAGGATGTATTCACGACCGTGCGGAGCTTGCCTTTCAGCAAGAGCGGCTTCAGCTCCATTGTAATGATATACGGAACGACCGTCTGCAGCTCATAATGCAGCTCACGCCCTTGCTTGGAGAAGGTTAACTCCGGGAAGCTGCCGCCGGCATTATTGAACAGCAGATCAATCTGCTTCTCATGATGATTGATTCTCTGCAGGGCACTCCGCAGTTGGGTGAAATCGCTTAGGTCCGCCTTATAGATTCGAAGTTGTCTGCGGGCAAGCGCCTCACGGATCAGGGAGTCATCTTCAGCAAATGCTGAGCGGATCAGCGCGATTACCTCCCAGCCTTCATCCAGCATTCGGCGGGTTAGGGCCAGCCCGATGCCATGATTTGCCCCGGTGATCAGCGCTGTGCGGGAGTCGTGTGTTATGTTCATTATGATTGCTCCTTTGAATGTGAGTGGGTGAATGGTGCTCATTCTATAACTTGGAGCCGAATCCAAGTCAAGTACCGAAATTAACCGTTGACTTGGAGCTGACTCCAGGTTATACAATGGTACGAAGGCACTTTTAGAGCAAGTAGAGAGGGAGTGATTCTATGAGTCTGGCAGAAGCGGATCTTGTGCAGGGATATTCGATTAAGGAAACAGCGGAGCGGACAGGAATGTCTGAGGATACGATAAGGTACTACGAGAAGATTGGGCTGCTGCCCCGGGCGAAGCGCAGGGGGAACAGCCATCGCATCTATAGCGATTCGGACCTGAACCGGATGCAACTGGTGACATGCCTCAAAAAAACAGGAATGTCGCTGGACGACATGCGGCCCTATCTTCATCTGTCTCTGGATGCAGATCTGTCGGACTATCCCGAGCTGCAAGTGATGATTATGGATCACAGGCGTAAGATTGTCGAGCAGATCGCATCGTTGCAACAGATTGTAGACTTCATTGATGTCAAAATCGATCAGGGTAATCTGGGCCCGCAGACCTGCGAGCTGACCGGAGACCGCAAGCAGATGCCAAGCGGACGCAAAGCCAAAGCCAAAGTATGAGGGATAAGTAGAGCAGGAGGGGATTCATTGATGCCGCAGATTATTTATTCACCGTCAAAATATATTCAGGGCAACGGGGAGATTGCCAGACTGGGCAGTTACTGTATGCAAATGGGGGATAAAGGAGCGTATGCCATAGTTGATCCTTTTATCCTCTCAAGGTATGGGCAAGAGATTAAGGACGGCTTCTTGGCCGAGCAGCTTCCCTTGATGTTGCGTGAATTCCAAGGGGAGTGCAGCCTGGTGCAGGTGGAGCAGATGGTAGCTGAGCTGAACAGGGGACAGGTGGGGACCATCGTAGGGATTGGCGGCGGCAAAACGCTGGATACAGCTAAGGCCGTCAGCCATTTCGCTAATCTGCCGGTGCTGCTGGTGCCGACAGTCGCTTCAACAGATGCACCTTGTAGCGCCTTGGCGGTTCTATATAGCGACTCTGGAGAGTTCGACCGGTATCTTCCGCTGCGCCGCAGCCCGGATCTGGTAGTTGCAGATGTGGCGATCATTGCAGGTGCTCCCGTAAGATTGCTGGCCGCCGGAATGGGCGACGCCTTGTCCACCTACTATGAAGCCCGGGCTTGCAGCCGGTCGGGAGCAGTAACCAGCACCGGAGGGACCGGGACGCTGGCGGCTCTCGCCCTGGCCCGTACCTGCCTGGATACGCTGCTTGCGGATGGGCAGCAGGCGCTGAAGGATGCCAGTGAGGGCCGTGTCACTGCTGCCGTTCATCACATCGTTGAAGCGAATATCTATCTCAGCGGGATCGGATTCGAGAGCGGAGGCTTAGCCGCCGCCCATGCCATTCATAACGGATTGACGCTGCTGGAAGAGTGCAGGCATGTACTGCACGGTGAAAAGGTGGCTTTTGCTACACTGGTGCAGCTGATCCTGGAGGGTGCGGAAGAGCCAGAGATTGCCGGAGTTGTGGAATTCTGCCGGATGGCTGGTCTGCCTGTGACCCTGGCTGCAATGGGACTGGCTGGTGTGGAGCAGGGCCGGCTGCTGCTGGCTGCCGAGGCCAGCTGTAACCTGGAGAATAGTCCGATGGGCAATATGCCGTTTGCCGTGACACCGCAGCAGGTACTGAAGGCTATGCTTGACGCTGACAGACGCGGAGCTGGAGGAAGGGCATAGATGCTGACAGGCCGCCCGTGCTGTACCCGCATCCCATTGTTAATAATTGCGTAAGCGCTCCGTACATATTTAGCCTTCGTGAGCCAAACAATGAGAACAATTGTTGAATCACGAAGGAGGTGTTCCAGTATGAATATAAGCAATCACAGAGTAAAGCGTGTCCTTCTGTATCCCTTGGCCGCAGCGGTGATTATGTCTGCGGCGCTGATCCCGCCGCATGGAATGTCTGTTGCATCAGCAGACAAGACAGCTTCAGCAACAGCACCCGCACCTGCAGATAGCAGAGGGAGCAGCGTATCGGGCAACCGGACAACTGGAGATCAGCAGCAGCAGGCGCTCAGCCGTGTAGCGGTCATTATCGATGATTTCGGCAACAGCATGCGCGGGACAGAGGAAATGTTCAAGCTGCCCGTCAAAATCACCGTTGCGGTCATGCCGTTCCTGCGCTCCAGCGAACAGGATGCCCGGCGCGCCCATGAGCTGGGCTTCGATGTGCTGGTTCATTTGCCGATGGAGCCGCGTCAGGGCAAGCCGGAATGGCTGGGACCGGGGGCCGTGCTGACCAGCATGAATGACGCCGAGGTCCGGGGGCGGGTGGAGGCTGCACTCGATAATGTGCCTTACGCGATCGGCATCAACAATCATATGGGCTCCAAGGTGACCGGAGATGAACGGGTAATGGGTATTGTGCTTGCGGTCTGCAAGGAGCGCGGGTTATTCTTCGTAGACAGCCATACCAACTATCGTTCAGTTGCGGGACGGATGGCCCGGGAGCTGGGAATGCCGCCGGTGGAGAATCATATCTTCCTGGATGATGTGCATTCGGCAAGCCATGTAATAAAGCAGATGAAGCTTGTGCAGGAGCGGGCCTTGAGCCAAAAGTTCTGCGTCACCATCGGTCATGTCGGCATCCAGGGCAAAGAGACCGCCGCGGGCATCCGCAGCGGCATTGCCGGAATGAAGGACAAGGTGCAATTCGTCGGCATCTCCGATCTGGTCCGTGAGGAATGGAAATGGAATTCCCGGCTTACACTTCCATAAGGTAGGCAGCGATCCCGTTCGCAATGGCTTCGGCGATCTCTTCCTGGCCCTTCGGTGTACAGAGCTTCTCGCGGTCAGCCGGACTGCTGACAAATCCCGCCTCAACGATCACCGTTGTGGCGGTTATTTTGTTGAGCAGGTAGAAGGGCTTGCCCCGGACAGGATCATTCTTCATCCCGTAGAGCCAGTTGAGCTGATCCTGTATGGTCCGGGCCAGCAGAAAGCTGCGTCCTTCCTGGCGGTACAGGACGAGCGGACCATGCTTGGACGGGGATTTCGCCCAGTTAATATGGATGCTGACCACAACATTGGCCGGAAGGGTCTCTGCCAGCTCCTTGCGCTGGGCCAGATCGCGCAAATGCCGGGATCTGCTGCGCAGCCACAGATTCTCATCGCTGGGCGCATAATCGCCGATACGGTTCAGAATCGTATCGAAGCCGTCCGCACGCAGCAGGAGAAAGAGGCGGCGCGAGATGGCGAGGGTGATGTCCTTCTCCAAAATGCTGCCGTAAGAGGTTCCGCCGTCAATCCCCCCATGGCCGGCATCGATCAGAATGATCCGCTGATCATGGCCGAGCATATGCTGGCGCTGTCCGGGCTGTTCTGCCTGTGGATTAGTGCTAGGTGCAGCCGCGTGGATCTCTGCGGTGCCGCCTGCCGTAAGCAGGAGCAGAACGCATGCTGCGGTTATGATCCGCTTAAGCCCCCGCCCGGATCTCAGCCGGGGCTGCTCTTTTGAACGGTGGTACTGTGTAGTGCTATAGGGCTCCAATACATTCGATTGTCTCATGTGAGTAACCTCCCTGCCGGAATAATCAACAGCTTCATGTACTTAATAACGGTTTATACAGGTGTAGTCTTGTTAGATTGTGCCTTAACAGCCTAACCTATACGAAGCTTCGGATTCCGGTTTAGAGATCAGAGGATTGGAGCACACTATAAGTATAAGATCAAGGGGCGGGAACCCGCCAAGCACTCACCTGGGAGGTGTAAGAGATGGCATCCGGCGGAGATGATCTGGTGAAGTATATTACGGAAAAGGTAGTTGTCTACATTGAGAATCCGGGCGCTGTCCATGCCCGGCGGAAGGCAGAAAAGCAGCCGTGGGCGGAAAAATGGTTCGGCACGCTGCCGCTCGCTTGGTCTGTCTGGCGCAGCAAATGGAGCAGGGGCGGGGCAGGTAAGGAGTAACGCTTCAACAGTGAGCGGGCGCTGTGTGGGCATGAGGTGCATAAATGCACCTGGATTCGCGGAAATCGAGCTCTTAGCGTGAATCAGGTGTTAAATGCCCCTGAATTCGGAAAAATAGGGCGGTGAGTGGAAAACAGGTATATAAATGCCCCTGAATTTGTGAAAATTGGTAGCTACGTGCGAATCAAGTGTATAAATGCACCTGAATCCGCAGAAATCGTGCGTTGAGTGTGAATCAGGTGTACAAATGCACCTGAATTCAGAGAAAGCGGACGTTGAGTTAAATTCAGATGTATAAGCAAACAGCCTTCCCAAGTGGCGCCGTTCAGACGGCACCCGGGAAGGCTGTTTCAGTATGGAGCAGGAATTATGTCAGTACCAGTCTACCGGCTTGAACCGGGCAGAACAGCAGAGCCCAGCGTGGCTCCCCCGGGCAGCGGTACCGGCAGCTTGTGGAGGGTTCCGGCCTTCTGTAGGGCGCTAAGCGGGAGGTAACGAATGCCACCAGGACCCGAGGCAGCATAGACTACGGCTGCTTCGGTGCTCCCTTGGTCACGGGAAGCGCCTGGCTTCAGCCAGCTCTGGCTGCCTGTGATCATGAATGGCGCTCCCAGCGTGTCGTTGTGCCCCGGGGACTGGAAGGCTAGACTGCCCCGCTCCTGAAGCAGAGCGCTCAGGCTTGCTCCGTTCAGCGTCTTCAGCCCGGGTGCAGTCAGCCACAGGAGATCGGCATACGGGTCATCCTCTCCGCCGCTACGTAGAGCGGGCTGGGGAGTGTGCGCCTGGCCCGGACCGGAGGACAGCATGGCAGAGGCTTCCGGTGCAGCATTAAGAATATGCTCAGCCTGGGTCTGACTCCAGGGCAGTGTCTCCAGGACAGCAGCATTCAGATACAGCGTTCTGTTCTCCGTAGTGATTCTCCAGACAGGCAGCATTGGAGCATAGAGCGCCGTAACCCCGATGGCACCTGAAGAATTAGAGGGTATCAGTCCTTGCTGCACCAGATACTGGCGCAGTTCAGTCATACTATAAGGGAGGCCATCGGTTCCAGCTCCGTATTCGCTAAGCAGATAGCCGCCCTGATCCGCAGCGGAGATAACGAGATAGCCGATCCGCTGACCGCTGTGCATCACATTGACCAGCCAGCTGCGCGTTCCCGGACCAAGAGGGTAGACCTCCGTGCCGGCATCCTTCCATTCCTTAAAAGGAGCATTCGCTGAGAGCTGATTAATCGTCTGCCGGGTGAAGGCCTGCAGCGTTTCCGGTGCTGGAATCGGCTTCATTTCAAGTCCCGGAAGAACCTCCTGCGTGACGGCCTGCGTCACGGTCGTCCGGCTGGCTTGTGACGCTAATGCCTGAGGAGAAGAGGCGCTCGCAGCCAGCAGAGTCAGTCCGAGAATCAGACAGAGGAGCAGGCGGCCGCGCCGCCGGGAGCTCTTCTGCCTTGCAGTGATATTCATAGGTTCAGTCACCTTTCCTGTTCTTGAGGGAATTTACGCTTCTTACTGTTCATTGTAGGGGACAAGCCCTGAAAAGGCTGTTGCTTGCTGTCGCGGCCAGCGGCGCGAGTTTCGCTGTTTTTTTGCCTGCTTTTAGCGGACCAGGTCGCATTCTATGTGCTGCGCAGATGAAACAATCCGTACGTTACGGCAGAAACTGCAATCTGCGGCTCATACTGCCACGAGGTCTCCTGGCGGCGGCGGTTATACTGCTCAAGGGTGGCTAGCCGCTTCTCTTCTTCCGGTTCTTTCAGCAGCTCCGCGTAGTAGATGTCCACGATGCTAAGCTCCAGCTCCAGCCGTGTGCGGGCTTCTTCCGCCCAGGTGTAATCCAGCAGTGCCAGCTTCGATGTCAGATATCCCTCCAGCCGGTCGGCCCCGTCCGTAATCCCCAGCTCGAACGGCTGGACATGAATGTTCTCCGGCAACCGTGGCGTCAGCTCCTTGCCGCTCAGCCGGGCCTCGAAGTCCGGGACGATCAGCCCGGAGGTTAAAGAGACTGCGATGAAATGCAGCTCCTCGCGCTTCAGGTCACAGGTCATCTCGACCTTGTAGCAGACCGCCAGCCACGGCTCGTAGGCGGCCGAGAACAAGGTCGTCCGCTGCCTAAGGCCAGGGTCCTCGAACAGCTGGAGGCACCGGCCTTCGTCCCGCGCCGCCGACCAGATCTGCCGCAGGCGCTTGCTGCCGTAGGTTACATCCTCGCGGCGGATCATCCCCGGTCCGAGTCGCGGCAGCACCGGAACGATGCCGAAGTACCGCGCTAGGATGCTGTCCTCCGGCGCAGCCGAGACCCCGGGCGGCAGCGCCGCTCCCGGCACCTGCGCTGTGCCGAGCGGCTCCGCAGCAGCTTCGGCATCCGCTGCGCGGGCCGGGCCCGGCGGTGCTCCCGCCCCTGCCGGGCGGCTGGACCCGCCGCGCGGGCGGGCCGCAGGCGCAGCGGCCTGCGCGGCCAGTTCATCGTACTTCTGCGGGTCGAAGACGAAGCTGAAGGAGAGGGTCTCGGGATCTACGCCCGTGCGCTCCACGAAGCCCCAATAATAAGGGCGGTCCGTCAACATCCGGTCTGCGCGCGGGGAGAGCTTTACCGTCACATGCAGCGGAGAGGATTCGAGAATGGTGCATTCGGTCGCTTCCAGATAATCCATGACCTGCTTGCGCACTTCTGTAGGTGTCAGCATCAGTTAGGCACCCCGCTATCATCCAGCTTGGCGTGGGTCAGCTCGCTGAGCGAATCGCCGATCGTATCCAGCCCGCTGCGCAGCTCCTCGTCGCTGCCCGCTTCGAGAACGATTTTGTACAGGCTTTTCTCAAGCGAGCCTTTCTGCTCGAAGCGCTCCAGAATGACATCCAGCCCGCCGATGACCATCTCGAACATGTTGATTTTCTCATGCAGCAGGTGAAGGATATGCTCTTCAATCGTCCCTTCGGTGGAGAGGTTGTAGATGACCACATCATTCTCCTGACCGAGCCGGTGGACCCGGCCGATCCGCTGCTCGACCCGCATCGGGTTCCAGGGCAGATCGAAATTGATCATATGGTGGCAGAACTGCAGGTTAATCCCTTCGCCGCCGGCTTCGGTGGCAATCATCACCTGGGCGCGTCCGCGGAAGAGGTCCATCATCCAGTCTTTTTTGCCGCGGTTCATCCCGCCCGAATACGTCACACATTGCAGTCCATGCTCGCGGAAATACTGAAGCAGATACTCCTGCGTGGCGCGGTATTCGGTGAAGACGATCACCTTCTCATTCATTTGCTGGATTAACTCCATCGTCTTCTCCGCCTTGGTATTCGTCTTGACCGTACGGATCGTCTGGAGCAGCCCCATCATCCGCTCGCGCTTCGGAGAATCGGCCGGAAGCTTCTTAATCAGATTCACCAGCGTGACGAACACCGCATCCCGGCTGCTGCACACCTCACGCTGAAGCGTGACCAGGGAGAGCATACTGCTGAGATTGCCGCCCGCCTCCTGATACTGTTCTTTGACAAAAGCAGTCACGCCGTCATACAGCGCCTTCTCCTCTGCAGAGAGAGTGAGGGGGATATTGCGCACCTTGCGCTTGGTGAAATTCACCGGGCCCTCGCCCCGGCGGTTGCGGATCATGACCTTGGACAGCTCGCCCCGAAGCTTAACCTCATTCTTGGGCTGGCGCTTATCTACTACGAAATTGGTAGCAAAATCGCCCTGATTCCCAAGCTGGCCCGGCTTCAGCAGCGTGATCAGATTGAACAGCTCGCCGAGATCGTTCTGCACGGGGGTGGCGGTGAGCAGCAGGCAGTATTTTTTGCGGAGCTGCTGTACGAACAGATAATTCGTCGATTTCTTGTTCTTCAGCTTATGGGCTTCGTCGATAATCAGCATGTCATACTCCTGGCTAAGCAGCATTTCCTTATGCGGGTCACGCTTGGCTGTATCCATCGAGGCGACGACAATGTCATTGCCCCAGGAATAGGCTTTCTTTTGCGCTACGGCAGAGATTCCGAACTTCGTATTCAGCTCCCGCACCCATTGCAGGACAAGCGAGGCCGGCACCAGAATCAGAACCTTGCTCACCAGCCCGCGCACCAGATATTCCTTCAGCACGAGCCCCGCTTCGATGGTCTTGCCAAGTCCGACTTCATCAGCCAGAATCGCCCGTCCTGACATCTCGAACAGCACTTTGTGCGCCGTATCCAGCTGATGGGGAAGCGGAGACAGCCCGGACAGATGCTTCATACACTGCAGCTCATCGAAGCTGGTAACCAGGCCCGACTGCTCTCCCTGTACAGCAAGGCGGGATAAGCGCCAGTCGCCCCACGGTCCCCCTTTATCGAGTCTCGATTCCAGATCATGCAGCCAGTTACGCTCAAAAGATAGAGGAACAGGCAGCAGCGGCGCAGAAGTTACCTTCTCTTGGGGCAAGGAATTGCGGAATAATTGCGTCATGTTGCAGCCTCCTCCGTCGCAGTTTCATATCGAAATGCGTAGCAGTAGTATGCTCGTTTCAGAGAGATTTCATAACCTGTCTTTCTGCGGACAGTGCGATTAAGCGCTGAAAACTTTCAGTTCCGTTACCCTGCAAAAAAGCGAGAAAGAGGGAGGAAATCAGCCGTTCTTTTCCTGTTTTTCCGTTATTCCTGCCTGGGGCTGCTTTTTCAAAAAAGACCTCTATCCACAACATGTGGTATAGTTTAAAAGTTAACGCACACCATATATTGTTACAAAAGCATGAAATTTGTCTGGTGTGCGGATTTTTTTCGGCTGTTTGTTATTGACAAAAGGAGCTTTCGCCGGACAAGCAGGCTGCGGCTGCCTTGCCGCCGGAAGCATGACCTATTACATCCCCGGGAGGTTTTGGTATTGAGTATAGTGGAACACAACAAGCGTCTAGAGGGTCTGAGCGAGAAAATATTCCTGGACCGTTACGCCTGGAAGGACGCGGACAGCAATAATGCCAAGGTAGGCGATGTGGTGCTTGTCCTGACCAAGGACGATCCGAAGTTCCCGACCAAGGAGGTCGGCGAGATTGTGGAGCGCACAGGCCGGATCGTTACGGTTCGAACCCGCAGCGGCGAGCTGGTGCAGTCGGATGTAGAGAAGCTGACGCTGAACATCGAGAAGACGCCGGAGGAGATGTGGGACCGTCTTGCGGCCGCGATGGCTTCTGTAGAGAAGACGCCCGAGCTTCAGGAGGAGTGGACAAGCCGGTTCCGTTCGATTCTGGATGACTGGAAGCTGGTTCCGGGCGGGCGGATTGCGGCAGGCGCAGGGGCAAGCGAGGAGCTTACATTGTTCAACTGCTATGTCATTCCTTCTCCAAAAGACAGCCGGGGCGGCATCATGGAGACCCTCTCCGAGATGACCGAGATTATGGCCCGCGGCGGCGGGGTAGGCATCAATCTGTCCTCGCTGCGCCCGCGCCGCGCTATTGTCCGTGGGGTGAACGGTTCCTCTAGCGGCTCTGTGTCCTGGGGCGGCCTCTTCAGCTATACCACCGGACTGATTGAACAAGGCGGCAGCCGCCGCGGCGCGCTGATGCTGATGATCAACGACTGGCATCCGGATGTGCTGGATTTCATTACCGTGAAGCAGACCATGGGCCAGGTGACGAACGCCAACCTGTCGGTATGCGTAAGTAATAGCTTCATGAAGGCTGTGAAGGAGGATCTGGATTGGGAGCTGGTCTTCCCCGACACGACTGACCCGGATTACGACACCCTGTGGGACGGCGATCTCGATAAATGGAAGGCGGATAACCGCCGCGTCATTCCTTACCGTACTGTCAGAGCACGCGATATCTGGCAGACGATTATCGAATCGGCCTGGAAATCTGCAGAGCCGGGCGTTGTTTTCATGGAGTATTATAATCAGATGTCTAATAGCTGGTATTTCAATCGGATTATATGCACTAATCCTTGCGGTGAACAGGGCCTGCCCGGCTGGGGCGTGTGCAACCTGTCTGCCGTCAATCTCTCCAAGTTCTACGATGCCGAGAAGCATGAAGTGGACTGGGCAGATCTGGCGAGAACCACCCGGTATTCCGTTCGCTTTCTGGATAATGTCATCGACAAGACACCGTATCATTTCCCGGAAAATGAAGCGAACCAGAAGCTCGAACGCCGCGTAGGCCTCGGCACAATGGGACTGGCGGAGCTGATGATTAAGCTGAATATCCGCTACGGCAGCCCCGAGTCACTGGAATTCTTAGACAAGCTCTACGGCTTCATGGCCCGCGAGGCCTATCTGGCTTCGGCTGAGATTGCAGGAGAGAAGGGCTCGTTCCAGGCCTTTGACACCGACAAATATTTGCAGAGCGGCTTTATGCGGAATATTACTGAGGTCTACCCGGAGGTCAGCGAATCGATCCGTAAGCATGGCATGCGCAACGTGACTGTAATCACCCAGGCTCCTACAGGCAGTACCGGAACTATGGTGGGTACATCTACAGGCATCGAGCCATACTTCGCCTTCAAATATTTCCGCCAGAGCCGTCTTGGTTATGACGAGCAGTTCGTGCCGATCGCCCAGGAATGGCTGGAAGCCCATCCGGGAGAGGAGCTGCCGGAATACTTCGTCACTTCGATGGACCTGTCCGCCAAGGATCATATCCGCGCTCAGGCTGCTATTCAGCGCTGGGTGGACAGTTCGATCTCCAAGACCGCGAACTGTCCGTCCGACTTCACAGTGGAAGAGACCGCCGAACTGTATGAAATGGCCTTCGATCTGGGCTGCAAAGGCGTGACCATCTACCGTGACGGCAGTCGTGACGTACAGGTGCTGGAAACTACGAAGAAGGAAGATAAGAAGGATGCTGCGGCAGAAGTTAAGTCAGTGGAGGCCAAGGAAACAGAACCGGCTGCTACGATTAATGTCACTGCAAAGCCAATGACTATGGAAGCTGCTCCAGGTTTACAGCCGGCGGCCAGCGGAGTAGACAAACAATACAAGAAGCGCCCGCAGGTGCTGCGCGGTGCGACCTATAAGATCAACACGCCGTTCGGCATGGCGTATATCACCATCAACGATCTTGACGGCATCCCAGCCGAGATCTTCCTGAACGTCGGCAAGGCTGGCTCTGACGTCTTCGCCATGGCGGAAGCCCTGGGCCGCGTCTGCTCGTTGTTCCTACGCTACGGCGACCACGGCGAGAAGGTTGGCCTGCTGATCAAGCACCTCAAGGGCATCGGCGGCTCCGGCGCCATCGGCTTCGGCGCGAACCGCGTAGAATCCATCGCTGACGCTGTGGCCAAAGCCCTAGAGACTCATGTGCTGAACAACGCCCATGACGACCATATCCCGGCACCCATCGCAGCCACGCTGGAGCTTGATTTCAACGAGGCGCTCAGCGCTGAGCTGAAATCCACCGTTCCTGTGGCTGCTACCCACGATAACCACGGCAGTCATGACGCGCACAGCCATGCTACAGCCTCGCGGGATCTTTGCCCTTCCTGCGGTAGTGCTTCGCTGATTAATATTGAGGGCTGTAAGACTTGCGGGAATTGCGGGTATAGCCGGTGTGGGTGAGGGGTTAAAAAAGAAGTAATAAAAATTAAAATTGTGATGTGCCACCAAAAATGGGATATCGCCATAAAAACGGGACAGAATGGCACCAAAAACGGGATATCCACAGGCAAAACCTTGAATTTGTAAACAAATGTTAAAATACAGTCCTATTTTAGCCTAAAATTGGCTATTTCAGACCAATCTTAAGTAAAACATCATTCTTGCACAGATTTTACAGATGTATTTCTATTCTTAAGAAATCCGTATTTTCCTTATGTAATTACCAACATTGTGAGGAGGAATTTTAATGCGTGATCGTAACAAGGATGGACGTTATCGTAAGAAGCGTGACGATACTAAGATTGAAACAATTGAAAAGACGTACGGGGTAGATTTAGATGTTCGTGGAGATATGGAGTTAGGCACATATCGAAAACTCAACGGCGGCAAGTCACTAACGGAAATCATTGAAAAAGGACGTCAGAAATAATCTAATGACATTTCAGTTTCACACACTGATATGTAGGAAGTAAACTCAAGCAGACGTCAGGTAGTACTCCACACCATGAATACGGCAGCATATGTTTTGTGCTGCCGTATTTTTTATTGCCTCCGTTCTGACATGTATACATTCATGCAGTGAGATTATGCGGATCAAGGAACTCAAAATAAGCAATTTCAGAAATTTCAATGAAGAAGTTACAATCGTTCCGAAAGTAGTAAATGGGATGGATATGGTCGTCCTAGTGGGTGGAAATAACGTAGGAAAAACAAGTATCTTAACGATCTTGCATTATCTTTTCAATCCTTAACGGTCCATTCGAACTCTAGAGTTCCAAGAGACCGATTTCTATGATAAAGATGAACCAATTACAGTTCAGATTATATTTTCCAATCTTAGTGATGAACTCCGAGCACATTTTGTTAGAATGGTGGATATCGAAGAGATAGACGGACAAGAAGCATGGTTTTTATCTCTTGTGTTTAACTGCATTTACGACAAGGATACAAAAGAAAGCGAACCTTCCTTAGTTTACGGAAGACAGGTAGAGCGGACAGTTGGTTTCACGGAAAAGCGACTGATTTCGTTTTATTACCAAGATGCGCTTCGTGACCATCGTACCATCAAATCGAATAAGGACAGTTTATTTGACCGTATTCTTCAGCAAATCGATCTTTCCGCAGAGGAAACAGTTATTCTCGAAAAACTTGATGAAGCGGGAGATTCCCTAAAAGATAACGTCGATATCAGTGCCTTTGTAGACGGTGTATCAGAGGTTACTCGTCGAATCATCGAGATGCCCGATATCAATGACCTTTTGCGTCTTACAGTAGCAGCTTCTTCAAGCGTTGATATTAAGAAAAATATCCAATTGCAACTAAAGCACGCAGGAAGTGATCGATATTTGAATATTGAGCAATTGGGTCTAGGACTGCAAAGTGTCTTAACCGTGAGTGTTTTTAGGGCATTTGCAGGAATTGGTAAGCTTCGAGAAGGGATATTTGCTATAGATGAACCTGAGTCGCACTTGTACCCGCCTCACAGAGATCCATGTACCGAGAAATTTTGGAACTCTCCAAAATGAGGCAGGTCTGGGTTGCTACACACTCTCCTAGTTGTTGGAATGGATCAATCCGCGCCAAATCTGTTTGGTTCGAAAAAAGGCTGATGGAAGCGCAACGACTATTCAGCTTTCTAATAAGTTTCCCGAAGCCTATATCGCATCTTATGAAAAGCATTTGGATGTCGGAAAAGCAGGACCAGGTACGGGGAAAACACGCGTAATCACAAGTAGAATCGCCTATATGTTCGAATCAGGGAGACTAATGGATTCCAAACGAATACTGGCAATTACGTTTACCAATAAAGCCTCAAATGAAATGAAATCAAGAGCTAGTGCAATTAGTACGGTAGACCAGAAGCGCTTAAGGATTGGTACATTTCATAATTTCTGCATGTGGGTCTTAAAAGCGTATGGAGACAAAATCAACATGAACCGAGAGTTTACGTTTATCTCTACAGCGCATCAAATGCATTTACTACAGAGTGTTGTAAAAGGCACACAGCTAAAAAGGAAACCTAAAGACTTTAAAAGCAGAATTAGCGAGTTGAAGAACTCCTCAACTGATTTCAAAGACTACATGGACAAGACCGAAAATGGAGGAGAAATAAACTTTCATGCTGCGGCAGTGGAATATCAGCGGCGCATGAATGCCAATAACTTGATTGATTATGATGACGCGATCCTTCAGACAGCTACATTATTTAAAGAAAAACCAAGCATTCTGGAACTTTACCAAAATGCATTTCCCTATATTTTAGTCGACGAGATGCAGGATACCAATCGAATGCAGCTTGAGCTTATTCGTTTGCTCAGCAGTAAAGCAGAGCACGTAATGGCTGTTGCCGACGATGATCAATCCATTTATGGGTGGAGAGGTGCATTACCCACTATCATACAAGAATATATTGATCTATTGCAGGCGAAGAAAATCGTGTTAAACGAAAATTATCGCTCCCCTCAAAAAGTCCTTGATGTCGCGAATCGTTTGATTAAGTTTAATGATGATCGAACAGAGAAAGGTTTAATTGGTCGAGCAAACAAAGAAGGAGATGGGGTTTGGGGAAAGGTTTTTAGTACGTGGGAAGAGGAAGCAGATTGGGTGACAAATAAGATCAAAGATCTTCATAAAGCAGGAATGGAATAACGGCAAATGATTATTTTGTACCGAAGTCGACACCCTTCTCTAAAAAGTCATTGATAAGAATTTGCTTGAGAAAAGAATTCATTTCCAGCATTTCGGGAAAAATTTTGAAAACAAAAGTGTACTTTTAACCGAATTAATCATCGTAGCAATGAAGCTAATTGCAGATCCCAACAATGAGGTGATTCTAGGAGCTTTAATGAATGCTTTTGCCAAACGTTATGAGCTGAATGAGGATTTTGATTTGTATGGTCATTACGAAACGAACCTCGGCAGCGTAACTCTTGATAAACTATCCGCTATGTTTGCTGAAGATGAAGTGGAAGCTACGATTAAGAGAATGGCAACGTATTGCCTCTCAGCAAATAGTATTAGGTCATTTGTCCAGATCTTTGATGGGCTCTATGAAGCGCTCGATATTGAGACGGATTTAGAGAAGTTCGATGAGGCAACAAGTTATGAAGAAAAGCGTCATCTTGTCCTTTTGAGAGATAGAATATCTAAGTCGATTTCCACATCACTTACGGATATGTTGGCAGAAATAGATTTGAATGATGATTCAAATCATATTGATCAACAGGTAAACAAGGTTGGGGTGACCACTTTTCACACAGCAAAGGGGCTTGAATACAAAGCGGTATTCATTAAAGCACTTGAAGATCACTTTATCCCTGGAAGAAGTGGTGGGAAGCCCGATAAAGAACAGGAAGAGCGGTGTGGCTTATATGTAGCTGTTACACGAGCAGAAAGTAAGTTGTTTATAACCTATTCGGAGCAGCGTTCAAATTGGAATGGGTACCTGGAAAGCGTCAATCCATCAAGGTTTTTGAAAGAGATGAAAAAGCCAAAAGACACGTAACAGTAATGTACTATGATTATCTTATTAATTATTTATTATACTGATAATGGGAATTGAATAATAGTTTGGAGGCCTCTGAAGGCTTCATTTTAATTTATATGCCTAATTTAAAGAAAACAATTTATAGGTAATACAAAATATGGTACGATTCGAGTAGCCCATATGATGGAGTTGATTGTGATGAAAAAAATCCAAATAACAACTAAAGGGATAAAGAAATCGCTAAAGAAATTTACTTATTTACAATCGGTATCGGAATATATCTGGAACGGTTTTGATGCAAAGGCAACCACTATCGAAATGCATACTACAAATAGTGAGTTGGATGCAGTAAGTGATATTAAGATTACCGATAATGGTTATGGAATTAGTTTAGTCGAATTAGAGCGTAAATTCACTCCCTTCTTTGAATCTGAAAAACAGGTTGATCCACTGATGCGTGAGAGGAATATACGCTCCGCAACCCATGGGAAAAACGGAATAGGTCGACTGACATTTCATCGTTTCTGTTCCGAGGCACAATGGATTACTACCTACTTAGATGGAGAAGAAATAAAGCGTTATGTAATAACCGTCAATGAAAACAGTTTAGATACATATGAAACGTCTATTCCCGAGCTAGCTTCGGCTGGAACAGGGACATGCGTGCTTTTGAAAGGTATTACATATAAAGATTTTAATCTTGCAGATTTAAAAAGGTTCTTATGTAAAGAATTCGGTTGGTTTCTAGAACTTAATGCGGATAAATCCTTCGCAATAACAATCAATGGAGAACGACTTGATTATTCTAGGGTAGTTGGGGATTTAGAGTTTTTTACGGTCAGGTATGATGCAACCAATACTGAATTTAAAGTGAAATATGTGCGCTGGGAAGAACGAATGAATTTAGAATATTCTAAATATTATTTCTTAGATCAACTTGGAAATGAAAAGCATAAAATCAACACTCGATTCAACAACAAGGGAGATACATTTTATCATAGCCTATATATTGAAAGTCAAATATTTAACGATTTCCATTTTGGAGAGGTTCAACCAGCCGAAATCGCTTTATTTGGATACGATCAAAATTCGGATGAATATAAATTTTTAATCGAGAACCTTAACAAATTTCTAAAAGAAAAACGCAAGCCATTTTTAAAAGAATATACAGATACCATTATTAAAGATTTGAAAGTAGTTGAGGCATTCCCGAAGTATGGTAATAACTCATGGGATAAGGCAAGGCAAGATGAATTAGAAGAACTGATACGTGAGTTGTATCAAGTAGAACCTAAGCTTTTCTCTAAATTGAATGTGGAGCAGAAGAAGACCTTTGTTCGCTTCCTGGATCTCATCATGGATTCAGGTGAGCAAGAGCGCCTTTTTGATATTTTGAATGGAATAGTTGAACTGAACAGTGACGAACGAACGGAATTAGCAGATGTATTGAAGAAAACAAGGCTAACCAATGTAATAAAAACCATTCGATTGATACAAGATCGATACAAGGCCAAAAATGAATTAAAGCAGATTGTATATGATGAAGAACTGATGGCAAATGAAGTGAAGCATCTACAGCAATTTGTGGAAAAACATTATTGGATATTTGGGGAACAATATCACCTAGTAACAGCAGCAGAGCCTAAATTTGAGGAAGCACTACGTCGACATGTTCACTTGCTAACGGGAAAAGAGATTGATGGGCATATTGAGCATGTGGACAAACGTAAAGAAATGGATATTTTTATGGTTAGATGGGACAAACAAATTGATAAAGTACGTAACGTTGTAGTGGAATTAAAGCATCCTTCTGTACCCTTAGGTAAGAAGCAATATGATCAGGTTATAAGCTATCTGGATGTAATCATGAACCAAGAAGAGTTTAATTCGTCACAGATGGAGTGGGAGTTCATTTTGATTGGGAATAAACCAGATAAGTCAGGTTTCATTGAAAACCTATATGAGAATGTTATGAACCATGGTGAGCGATCACGCGGATTGGTCTATAAAATAAAAAAATATAAAGTTTACGTAAGAACATGGGCTGATATTTTTACTGAATTTGAAGTGAAACATAAGTTTCTGGATGATAAGTTACAACTGGAAAGATTGGAACTTAGTGAAAAATATTATGATCATGCTGACGAAATTATTAATGAACTAGAAGGTAATTCTGCAATCATGGCGGGTCAACATACCCTAAAAACAACTAATACTTAGAAATGATGATTGAGCGAAGAATAAATATTATAATAAAGGAGTTTTATACAATGGAATTTGATGATTTTATTAAATCTCAACAAGAAGAAGTTTCTCCTGAAAACGCGGAAAAACAAGTCGAACATTTTAGTAGACAGATTGAAGAGATCTACAAAATAGCTAGAGAAGCATTAGAAGTATACGTTGATGATGGTTCCGCTAAATTGACCATACAAAAACGAGACATTTTTGAAGAACTACTAAGCGGTGTTCAGGAATATTATTATCAAATAGACGAGATGATCATCCAAATCGGCAGATCTAGAGTGACGCTTACTCCTATCGGTATTAATATCATCGGTGCCATGGGGCGAATTGATATGGACGGTCCTCTCGGGAAAGCTGTTCTTCTCTTGACAAACTCAGGAGGTCCCAAATTCAAGGTACAATCACCATTTGATAAGCTTCCAGCTTCAGAGAGTCCAGTTGTTCAGCCAGCAGAAGAACAGATATGGCATTTCATGATACGCACCCCAAAGCTCCATTATATTGAAGTGAATGTAGATACATTCAAAGAAAACTTAATGAAGGTGATCAATGGATGACAAAGCTAAGGCGTTCACATGACGAGCTAACTCTAGAAGAGGTCGCTAACTATTTTAGTGATTCTTTAGAGTCGCTAAGATTATTGAAGCAAAATGTACTTAATGGAGTTAAGCCTATTTCAAATCAGTTTATTGGCCTCACTCCCAGGGAAGTTGAAGAAATTTTTATTTCTCGGGAGGCGGAACTTGACCGTCTCTCTACGCTTAATTTACTTGCCGCTACTGAAGCTAGCTTGAGAGTTGATTTTGATGAGCGCGTGAATAAAAGAAGAAAAGGTGATTTAGATCGATTATTTCTTAAAATATATAGTGATAATAAAGAAAAAGTATCTTTGGAAAATCATATTTTAGAGAGCTGGAAAGAAGTTAAACCTGAGGTTTTACATATATTCTCAAACTACAAAAGCCTATTAAGTTATCGCCATTGGCTTGCACACGGTCGCTATTGGATTCCTAATCTTGCACGTAAACATAATGATTTTCATTCACTTTACCCGATATGCTTTGCAATAGAGGAAGCGCTTCGAATAAATAGATAACTTCTCAATCTAAATTTGTTGACAGTAGATTTGGAATTGATTATTGTTAAACCAATTGAATACCTCAAAAGCGGAAGCACCGTTGAATATCCATGGGTAAGCCATGTGTATTTAACGGTGCTTATTTTTATTTCAAAGGAGAGAATGGAAATGGAAAATAATAAAAACGTATTCTTATTCTAACTGATCAACAAATTGATAACTGCATCTTGTCTAGTGTAGAAGTTGAAGTATGGGTATTTAACCAACCTGATTCCATTGGTCGTATTAGGGCGTGTCTGAAAACTAATCATATTGAAGCTACTTCAACAGAATCATCGCGGAAGCGAGAAAGGCAAAGCTTAAAAAGTTTC
>NZ_ASPS01000031.1:0-150986 GCF_000517865.1 Paenibacillus sp. FSL R7-269 | reverse complement strand
TATGTAGTGTTGACGACTACAGCCTCATTTAGAATGGTTGCGACGGATGCCACCCACTTATTTTCATTCCTGGGGGTGACAAGGCCTCCGTCTTGTCATGCCTGTTGTCATGCCTGTTTTTCGCTTACATTTGGCCCACACGTCTCCGCCTGACCGATTGTATTCGGTTTTCGCTTACATTGGGCCCTATTCTTCACCCCGCCCACTTTTGCCCATCCAGGTGCACTTGTGCTCTTCATTTCCGCTCCCCGCCCACTTTCGCCCCATCCAGGTGCACTTATGCTCCTCATTTACGCTCCCCGCCGACTTTCGCCCCATCCAGGTGCACTTATGCTCCTCATTTACGCTCCCCGCCGACTTTTGCCCCATTCAGGTGCACTTGTGCTCCTCATTCCCGTTCCCCGCCCACTTTTGCCCATCCAGGTGCACTTGTGCTCTTCATTTCCGCTCCCAGCCGACTTTCGCCCCATCCAGGTGCACTTATGCTCTTCATTTCCGCTCGCCGCCAACTTCCTGCACTTAACACCTATTTACTTCATCACCCCCTCGCTTTTCTACTCGCCTCACTCCGTTCCTCACACTCACTCCAGCCATTCGTTCTTTATAAAGAACATTTGTGAAAAACAGCGATACCCGCAGCTATAGCGAGATATCCCATCCAATTCGTACTTTATTGCGAACATTTCGCTGAAATTAACATTTTTCTTTTCCAAGCGGTGCAGTGTATGATTTGCTTACGATATCGTTCTTTATAAAGAACGAATATAACGAATAACTCATTAGCAAGTTGAGAGGGGGCTTAGCTATGTACCCCAGATCTGCCAAGCGGCGCAAACGAAAAACCAGGAAGCTCGGCCTGCGGATTCTGCAATCGGGTATGGCCGTATCTGTGCTACTGATGTACACCTCGGGCCAGATCGGCAGCACCTATGGAGAGTTCAACACCTCCCAGGAGCAGATCAGCTCCATCGGGCTGTGCTCAGTATTCCCGGGTCAGATTGAACAGCTGTTGTCCGAATTCAGCGGTCACATAAGCACCCTCATGGAGCTGAAAGCTTCCCTTGGCAGCCATAGCATCAGTGGAGTGTATGACGCCTCAATCGCTACCGGAGAGCTATCGCTCGCAGAGCTTGATCAGGCTGCGGACGAACTCTCGTCGCAGCTCACTCAAGCTGGCAGCGAGATCGATCTGCTGGAGAAGCAACTGAGCTTCAACGGGACGGTCTGGCAACAAATCCTGCAGGAAATTGGCTATGCAGCGGCCATTCTGCACAAGCTCGGAGGGTATATGGTGAATCTCGACCCTAACTGTCTGGAAATCCGTGATGCACAGTTCTTCGACCAGATTCAAGAGAGTCTTCATCAAAGCGGGATTCTGTCGGAATCGCTGGCGGAGACGTTAAGCGGAATTGTGCAATACCTTGGCTCGATTCATGATATCGGCGGATCATTGCCCACTGGCAATCCTGACCGCGTCTTACTCCGGCAGGATGACTACAGCTTCCCTGCTGAAGAGCCTATCCTCTCGTTCGTAACCAGCGCCTATCAGGCAGATTCGCAGGTATCCCCCGCGCTGCTGGCCGCGTATGAGCAGTTGAATACCGAATTAACGGCGTCCAAGGATACACTGTCCTCCACAATCCACACCTTGCAGGAACGGCTGGCAGAAATCGCTGACGCCAAGACGGCCCTTGAGGACAAGGCGAAGGCACAGCAAGAGGAAGAGGAACGACTGGCGCTTGAAAAGGCCAATAAAGCCAGAGCGGAGGAAGCCGAGCGGCTCGCCATAGAGAAGCAGAAAGCTGCTGACGAAGCGCTGAAGCTGGAGCATGAACAAGCCCAGAACCAGCCGCCTGCCACCAGTCCTCCTGACAAAAGCCAGCCGGTAGAGGAGCCCGCTCCCGAAGCTCCTGTACAGAACACCCCAGTCCCAACAGCTTCAGCAGCTGAGGTTATTGCTCCAGCAGCCACTCCGGCGCCTGAGATTCTTTTACCGGAAGCGGCTCCAGATCATGAACCCGGCAGCGAAATTCCAATTCCGGGCACTGTGATGGACGGCGGGCAACCTGCTCCTGCAGCTACACCGGCTCCACAACCCGATACCAGCAAAGGCGGCGAATAAGATGCGCATCCGTAAAATAGCGGGCACGATAATCTCCACACTAATTCTGATGGTGTTCCTGGTGCTGATCACAGCCGTTGTGATCTCCAAAGCCTCCGGCGGCGAGCCCTCTTTCTTCGGCTACCAGATCAAGACGGTATTATCCGGCTCCATGGAGCCCGGCATACAGACCGGTTCCATTGTGGCCATTAAGCCGGGCGGAGACATGAGCCGTTTCCAGAAGGGTGATGTGATCACTTTTTTGAATCCCGATAATATTCTGATCACCCACCGCGTGGTCGATGCTGAGCTGAACAGTGCTCTGGGGGAAGCCAGCTACACCACCAAGGGCGACAATAATGATTCAGCCGACACCGCCGCCGTCAGTTCCACGAATGTGGTAGGTGAGTACACCGGCGTGACCGTCCCCTATGTGGGCTATGCCATGAGCTTCGCAGTCTCCAAAGCCGGAAGCGTAGTGCTGATGATTATTCCCGGACTGCTTCTGCTCCTCTACGCGCTGTATTCTTCCTGGAAGGCCGTTGCGGCACTTGAAAAGAAGAACGTCTCGTCTTCCGCAAACAACGGCGGCGGGCCGGATACTGTGACTGACCTCGTATAATGATCAATTGTCCTCTCCCGTTTACGAAACGCGGAGCCACAATACAGCTTGCCGGAAGCCCCGGCTATGCACAAACCAGACTCATAAGAGAGAGGGATGAACAAATGAACGTCAAAAAAACATTAGGTCTCGGCGTTGTATCGGCAGCATTAGGCTTGACCCTGGTCGGCGGAGGCACCTTCGCTTACTTCAGCAGCACCTCTACTACCTCATCTTCTTTTAACAACGGAACTTTATCACTGAAGTCTGATCCCTCTGTCATTGTTAATCTCAGCAACCTCAAGCCGGGAGACAGCATCTTAAGAGATTTCAAGCTTATAAATGACGGGACGCTTAACATTCCGAAAGTAGTGCTGCGCACCTCATCGGTCATTACAGACGCTCTGGGAGACAACGGCTCCCATAATTTCAAGGATGATATTATTGTGACCTTCCTCGCGAACAAGGATAAGCAAGAAGCGCCGCTTCTGGTCATCTCGCTGGCCGATTTGGAGAAGCAGAGTCCCGATCTGGTGGCCCGGGGAATTCTCGGAGCGATCCTGGGCGGAGAGAAGTCCGGCATTAAAGCCGGAACCTCCGATAATCTGCTCATTCAATTCGCCTTCAAGGAGACTCTCCAGCCGCAGAACTATTATCAGGGCGATACGCTTGCGCTGACGCTGAATTTTGAAGCCAACCAGGAAAAAGGCAGTCTCAAATAATTTACCAACAAAACAAACCATTCGAGGAGGAAATTAATCATGGGTATCAAAAAAACATTGGGTCTTGGCGTAGCATCAGCAGCACTGGGTTTGTCTTTAATCGGCGGGGGCACGTTCGCTTACTTCAGCTCCACAGCCACCAGCACGGCAACCTTCGCCGCAGGTACGCTGAAGCTTGGCTCTTCCTTCAATACTCCGGTAGCGTTGACGAATCTGAAGCCGGGAGACTATACCGTCCGCACCTTCACCTTGTCCAATGACGGCACACTGGATATCAAATTCCTCAAGCTTGCCACCACTTACACCGTGACCGATGCCAAGGGCGATAACGCAGGCCAGGATCTCGGAGACCACTTCAAGGTCAAGCTCCTCGATAATTCATACACCGGCGGTTCATTAAGCGGTCATGTGCTGTCCGAGATCTCCCTGAAGGATCTGAAAAACACCCCCAGCTACGATCTCGTAGCAGCAGGTATACTGCCGGGAGGGATTGCCGCAGCCGGGTCCAAGACCTTCAAGATCGCCTTCGAGTTCGTGGACAATACGCTCGATCAGAATATTTTCCAGGGTGACGGCTTAGCATTGAACTGGACCTTCGATGCACTTCAAGGAGTGGGAGAAGCCAAGTAGGCCAAAGCTGCATTTATCGATCAAGAACGGCATATCCTCCCCCATCCGGGCCGGGTATGCCGTTTCCTTTTCCCCGCTTCCGGGTTCAAGGATTTTTGTCCGATTTGCAGATTTTTGTTATACTGACAAGTGGAAACGGCTTTGTCTTCTTTTTAAAGAGCGGCACCGTTTCTGCGAGAAAGATAGGGCTACGGTATAGCGCGAAGCATATCACTTCTTATCTTTTACCAAAAAAGTACGGAGGGCGTTGTAATCGTGTCAGATACTATGGGAAGCCGCATCCACAAACTCCGGCTGGAGAAGGGCTATTCGCTATCCGAGCTTGCGGATAAGGCTGATGTGGCGAAATCATACCTCAGTAATGTGGAACGGAATATTCAATCCAACCCCTCCATTCAATTCATCGAAAAAATCGCAGACGCGCTTCAGGTATCCATTCATGTACTGCTGTATGGCGGACTGGCAGAGACGGAAGAACAGGCACTGGACGGGGAATGGTTCCGGCTGGTTCAGGAGGCTATGGCCTCCGGTATAAGCAAACGCGAATTCAAGGAATTCCTCGATTACCAGAAATGGCGCATGGAACAAAAGGACAACTAGACGTAGCATCGTATGCCTCAAGGAAGACTCCGCACGGCAGGGAGGCCGCCTTCGGCGAGGGCATTCTTTCAAGCGGCATACAGAAAAGGCACAGCGTACCGGACGCTGTGCCTTTTCTGTATGTATCCTAACAATGATGACCGCCCTTACATCGCCTGGAGTGCCTTTTCACTTAGAAACCGGCGGATATCCTCCGCCGCGATCCCCGCCTGCTTGGCAGACATCAGCAAGTGCACCCATTCTAAATCCAGATCTACTGCCTGCAGCTCGTCATTCCCCTGGTTGGACATATCCAAGAAATCTCCTCCTAGAATTTTCGCGTCCCCAGGCAGTCCGGCCATCATAGTAGTATTGCTACTTTGTAGTATCTCTACGTTAGATCCGAGACTTTGTGCCCCTGTCTTTCGGCAGGTTTACCTTTTACTGGACCCTTTCCATCATGAAAGGATCTGGCAAGAATCGATGAAACCGTTCTCCGCAATAACATTATACAAGATCATACGCGATTAGTGTGTCGTTTTCTGGAATTTTTTTATGATAAAATGTGAGGAAACTTAGCTGAAATTGCCAGCGGCTTGTATAAATATTTCCAGTTCCAAGTTCAAACCCTAAGTAATAGTTTAATTATGCTAAAGGGAACTCTAACTACTCCGCTTTACCGCACCACGCAACATCGTATAGAGACAATTACCCATCTGTATAGATAACGGACAGTGATATGGATTTATTTCTATTTATGATAGTTCCGTATGAATACTGTAATGAATCATGCCGAATTGCGAACGGATTGACCGAAAGTATGAATTGATTACCCCGCCGGAAAGTAGCACAATAGGATGAGAATGAAACCGCAAACATTTGCAGCTCCGCCAAGTGGCACACTGGATGCCTCGCGTGGAGTTTATCCGTTAGGAGGACCTATTCATGGCAGTCAAAGAGCCCTATAACGACACAGTATGGAGCAAATACTACGGCCCCAATCTGGGCTACATCCAAGAAAGATATGAGCAATTTGTCAAGGACCCCTCTTCTGTTGAACAACATTACCGCGATCTCTTCACCGTATCCGGCCCCCCTCCACTGGCACCCGATGCCGAGAGGGCTCCAAGGCCTGCCGTATCAGCAGATGCCGAGTGGCTCAAGAAGGCTGTCAAGGCCTCGAAGCTGATCGCCAATATTCGAATATATGGCCATATGGCCGCAGACATTGACCCGCTGGAGCGCAGCAAGAACCCGATGGCCAAATGGCTGGAGCTGGAGACCTACGAGCTTACCCGCGAGGATCTTAATGCTCTGCCCGCTTCGCTGATCTGGGATAATGCCCCTGCAGATGTGCATACCGCGATGGATGCCGTCCACAGAATGCGTCAGGCCTATACCCAGACCATTGCCTATGAATTCGGGCATGTGCATGATGAACGCGAGCTGCGCTGGCTCAACAGCCAGGCGGAATCGATGACCTCCCCTGCCCCGCTGAATAATACAGAGCGCAAAGAGCTGCTGAAGCGGCTGGTTCAGGTGGAGCATTTCGAGACCTTCCTGCACAAGACCTTCGTCGGCCAAAAGCGGTTCAGCCTGGAGGGCAATGATGCCCTCGTGCCGATGCTGGATGAGATTGTGCGGGCCGCCGCGCATGACGGCGCAGAGCATATCCTGATGGGCATGGCCCACCGCGGAAGACTTAATGTGCTGGCTCATATTCTGGGCAAGCCTTATGATATTATTTTCTCGGAATTCCATCATTCGCCGAACAAGGAACTGTTCCCTTCGGAAGGCTCCATGGGCGTGACCTACGGCTGGAGCGGTGATGTGAAGTATCATCTCGGGGCTGACCGTGCCGTCCGCGAAGGCGAGACCGTGCGCACCCGGATCACACTGGCCAATAACCCGAGCCATCTTGAATTCGTTAACCCTGTCGTCGAGGGCTTCACACGCGCCGCACAGGAAGAGCGCAACGATCCGGGACTGCCTAAGCTGAACACAAGCAAGGCCATGGCTGTGCTGATGCACGGCGATGCCGCCTTCCCTGGAGAGGGCATTGTCGCTGAGACGCTTAATATCGGCAAATTGCAGGGTTATCAGAATGGCGGCACCGTGCATATTATCGTCAATAACCGGATCGGATTCACCACAGAGAGCGAGGATTCCCGCTCCACCCATTATGCCAGCGACTTGGCCAAAGGGTATGAGATTCCGGTCGTGCATGTCAATGCCGATGACCCGGAAGCCTGCATTGCCGCAGTACGTCTGGCCAGTGCTTACCGCCATATGTTCAAGAAGGACTTCCTGATTGATCTGATCGGCTACCGCCGCCACGGGCATAATGAAATGGATGATCCTGAGACCACCCAGCCGATTGTGTACGGCAAAGTGCGTAACCACCCTACTGTGTACCGCGCTTATGCAGAACGCCTGGAGCGCGAGAAGGTAATTACAGCAGATGATCTGAAGAACATGATTGCCGAGGCAGAGAGCGTCCTCCAGCAGGCCTTTGACCAGATGAAGGAAGGCAAGCACAAGAATGCGGAGTCCAAAACCGCCGTCGCGCTGGATAACGACAGTCCCCAGCAGCGTCCGACTGCCTTCCCTCTTGCCGGTCTGCAGGAGATTAACCGTGAGCTGCTGCGCGTACCGGCCGGCTTCAAGGTCTATCCGAAGCTGGAACGGATTCTGCAGCGCCGCAAGGATGCGCTGAATGACGGAGAGCGGGTAGACTGGGCGCTGGCAGAGACACTTGCCTTCGCTACCATCCTGAAGGATGGCACGCCGATCCGCCTCAGCGGACAGGATGCACAGCGCGGCACGTTCGCCCACCGTCATCTGGTGCTGCATGACAGCGAGAACGGGGAACTCTATGCTCCGCTGCATCAGCTGAGTGATGCCGGCGCTTCATTCGGCGTCTACAACAGTCCGCTGTCCGAGGCCTCTGTCCTTGGCTTCGAATATGGTTATAATGTGTTCGCACCGGAGACCTTCGTCATCTGGGAGGCTCAATACGGCGACTTCGCCAATGCCGCTCAGGTCATTATTGACCAGTTCATTTCCGCCGGCCGCGCCAAGTGGACGCAGCGCAGCAATCTGACGATCCTGCTGCCTCACGGCTATGAAGGCCAAGGACCAGAGCATTCCAGCGGCCGAATGGAACGGTTCCTCCAGCTCTCCGCTGAGGAGAACTGGACTGTAGCCAACCTGACCACTGCTGCTCAGTATTTCCATCTGCTCCGCCGTCAGGCCGCACTCTGCGGACAACCGGATGCCCGGCCGCTGGTGATCATGGCGCCGAAGAGCCTGATCCGTAACACGCGCAGCACCTCAGCCGGAGCTGACCTCGCTTCGGGCACCTTCCAGCCGGTTCTTCCCGAGCCGCTGCTCGGCAGTAAACCGGAAGCCGTGAAGCGCCTCGTGGTATGCAGCGGCAAGGTGGCCATCGACCTGCAGACGGAGCTGGAGGCAACACGCGGACAGGACTTCTCCTGGCTGCACATTTTGCGCATGGAACAGCTCTATCCGTTCCCGGAACGCGAGCTTGGCGCTCACCTTAGCGGCTTCAGCTCTCTGGAGGAGATCGTCTGGGTACAGGAAGAACCGAAGAATATGGGCGGCTGGACGTATGCCGAATCCCGGCTGCGCGCCATCGCACCGCAGAAGGTCACTGTCCAGTACATCGGCCGTCCGGACCGTTCCAGCCCGGCCAGTGGCTATGCAGATGTCCATAGCTTCGAGCAGCGGCGCATTGTCCGGGAAGCCCTGAAATTGAATGCTACAGTGCAAGCACCTGTACCGTCTTCCTGAGTACAGCAAGGCGGTCATCCGATATTACGCACACCACTATATTTGGGGAGGTACGGCCTGTGTCCGAGATAAAAGTACCCGATTTGGGCGAATCGATTTCCGAAGGAACGATCTACAAATGGCTGGTTAAAGAGGGCGACACTGTCGGCCAGGGGGATGTGCTTGCCGAGCTTGAGACCGATAAGGTCAATCTGGAGATCAGTGCGGAGGAGGACGGCGTCATCTCCTCCATCCTGCGCCAGGCGGGCGAGAACGTTGCCGTTGGCGAAGCCATCGGCATCATCGGCAGCGCCGCCGGTGCAGGCGCTGCCAGCAAGCCGGCAGCAGACAGCGCTCCGCAGGGCGGCAGCGCGCCTGCTGCTGCCGCAAGTGCCGCAGCGGCTGAACCGGCCGCTGCTGTAACGGCTCCAGCCGCCGCCGAAGGTGCGGCGGCAGGCACTGCGGCCCTGGCTTCGCCGGGGGCGCGCAAGCTGGCACGGGAGCGGGGCATCGACCTCGGCGAGGTCAGTGCCCGCGACCCTATCGGCCGGATCGGTCAGGCCGATGTGGATGGTCATGGCGCAGCGGGGCCGCAGGCCGCTGCGCCAGCGGCTCCGGCTGCGCGGCCGGAGCCGGCGAAGCCCGCGCCGCCGGCAGCGGGCAAGGCGCCGCACGCCGAGGACGGCAAAGCCACCGAGCGCAAGCGCATGTCGCGGCGGCGGCTGACGATTGCCAGCCGCCTGGTCGAAGCGCAGCAGACGGCTGCGATGCTGACCACCTTCAACGAGGTGGACATGACCGCCATTCTCGACATCCGCAAGCGCCGTAAGGATGCCTTCAAGGAGAAGCACGAGGTCGGACTCGGCTTCATGTCCTTCTTCACCAAGGCCGTCATCGGCGCGCTCAAGGCTTACCCGATGCTGAATGCCGAGATCGACGGAGAAGATCTCCTGCTGAAGAAATATTATGACATCGGCATTGCCGTAGCTGCCAAGGAAGGCCTGGTTGTACCGGTTGTCCGCGATGCCGACCGGCTTAGCTTCCCTGAGATTGAGCGGCGGATCGGCGAGCTGGCCTCCAAGGCGCGCGCCAATACGCTCAGCCTGCCGGAGCTACAGGGTGGAACCTTCACCATCACGAACGGCGGAGTGTTCGGCTCCCTGCTGTCCACACCGATCCTCAATACCCCGCAGGTCGGCATTCTCGGCATGCACAAAATCCAGCTGCGCCCAATCGCACTGGATGAGGAGCGCACGGCCAACCGTCCGATGATGTACATCGCCTTGTCCTACGATCACCGGATCGTGGACGGATCAGAAGCGGTCAGCTTCCTGGTCAGAGTCAAGGAATTGCTGGAGGACCCGGAATCCCTGCTGCTGGAAGGCTAAGTCTCCGGCCACACAGTTTCTCCATCCGCTTATCTGATAACAAGTGGAAACGGCTTTGCCGTCCTTTTGAAGGACGGTACCGTTTCAGCGAGAAATAGAAGGATAATGTATAGCGTGAAACATATAAATTCTTATATTTACACAAAGGCACCCGGCGGAGCGTAACCCTACGCTTCCCGGATGCTTTTTTTCATACCCGCTGACTCCGCTATCCCCGCTCATACCAACATGCGCCTGTTCTCGGCAGCCCACGCACCTCCGCCGCGCTGAATGTAGTCGGTTTTTCGATTACATTTGGCCTTCGCGGCACGTCCGGGCCAATTGTGATCGGTTTTTCGATTACATTCGGCCTTCGCGGCGCACCCAGTCCAATTGTGATCGGTTTGCTGAATTAAGTACGGACGACATTCTATAATAGTCACACTGCTCATTTTCATGCTGGATTTGTGTCTCGAAAGATAGGTTTGTGTTCGACCATGAAAAAAAGACATCCCCCACCCGCTTACACAAGCGTAGGACATCTCTTCTCCGAACTATTCTCTTTGTCTATAGTACTCTTATCTGTCTATAGTACTTCTCAAGCCGACACAAGTCGATATATGGTTAAGCCGAATTCCGTGAAGGCTTCAGGCTCATTCCCTTAGCTGTAGCCGCTCTGGCTACCGGAGGCTTCAGCGAAACCGCCAGGATGCAAGCCACAATACACAGCAGCCCGATGATGTTAAAAGTGGGCTTGAACCCGCCGAGGAAGGCGGCGATGAACGAACCGGACAGCGCGCCGATCCCGAAGCCCTGATAGATAATGCCGTAGTTCTTGCTGTGATTCTTCAGGCCGAAGAAGTCACTGACGATCGCCGGGAAGACGGTAATGTTACCGCCGAAGCAGAAGGCGATGGCCGCCACACAGGCGAAGAACAGGCCATAGCTCAGCGTGGCATAGCTGAGGGTAAACATCGCCACAGCTGTTACCGCCAGCGTGATACTAATCAGCTTGGTCCGGCTTACCCGGTCGGATAATGCGCCAAGAATCAGGCGTCCGGCAGTATTAAAAATAGCGATCATCGCTACAGCATTCGCCGCCGTCGCCACATCCATACCTGCCAGCTGCACACCGATATCCTTTACGATACCGATCAGATACAGGCCGCTCATGCAGGCGGTGAAGAAGATTACGAACAGCAGGTATGCTTCCTTCGTGCGGAGCATTTCTTTTACCGTATAATCCTTAGGCAGAAGTTCAGCCCCGGAGGCGGCCAGCTTCGGATTTCCCTTGACAGGCGCAGCCACCGGAGCCTCCCGGACCAGCAGCGAGCCGATGAGGATCATCGTCATAACTATAAGGCCCCAGTATAGAAAAGCATTCGACACCCCCGCCGATTCAATCAGGCCGCCGTTGATGTATTTGAAGATCAGGCTGCCCGTTCCGTATGCACCCACGGACACCCCGGAGATCAGTCCCTTATTCTTCGGGAACCACTTCATCAGGTTGGACAGCGAAGTAATATACGCCGTTCCGTCCGCATACCCGACTACTACACCAGCCAACAGGTAGAACATCGGCAGGGAACTGGCCTGCGAGCTTAGAATCAGCCCCAGCCCCAGCAGTATGCCTGAAGCTGCGGTCAGTCTGCGGAGACCGAACCGGTCCTGCAGCTTGCCTGCGAACAGTGTGGCGAAGGCCAAGGCAAAGCTGGTAATAGAAAACGTTATCGAAACTGAGCTAAGCTCAAAACCAAATGTACTCACAAGATGTGCATTGAACAGGCTCCAGGTGTAGATGGTACCGAGTCCCATTTGCATAATTACTGTACCTAGTACGATGAGCCACCGTTTACTGGCTGTATCCGTTATCATCAGAATTCCCTCTTTCTCGCTGAAGTCGCTTCAAGGCTTACTTTGCCTCTTCATTGTAGCGAAAGGGGCTCCTTCTGAGAGAAATCCGGAATGAGATGACACTGACAGGGAATGAACTGCCGTTAGAGACGCATAATCTGCCTGAATTCCTTCACCTTACTACGGCTGACGGGTACCTCGACATTCAGATCACGCAGCCGGAGCAGATAGGTATTGTTGAACCAGGGGATGATTTCCTTGATTTTGGACAGATTGACCAGATAGGAGCGGTGGCAGCGGAAGAACTGCTCCTGCGGCAGGCGGGTATGGAATTCGCTGATACTTAGAGCCATGCTGTATTCCTCCCCCTTGGTGATCACACTCGTTGTTTTCTCCTGCGCCGAAGCATAATAGATCTCGTCTGCATTGACGACGATAATCTTTTCATTTTTCCACAGATTGACCTTATCGCTGCCCAGCTTCACCGGTCCCTCTTCCCCCTGGCGGCTCCCGCCCATGATGGCACCTTCCAGCTTCTGCAGCATTGCTCTGATCCGCGTCTCGCTGTAAGGCTTCAGAATATAGTCGAACGCTTCAATCTCGAACGCCTCGGCAGCATGCTCCTTATAGGCTGTAATGAACACAATATACGGCTTGACCGCGAACCGGCTGATATTATGGGCCAGCAGCACCCCATCAATTGAAGGGATATTGATATCCAGGAAAATCACATCCACCGTATCCGTCTGCAGATACTTCAGCGCATCCAGCCCGTCCTCGAATTCCGCTGCAATCTTGATCCGGCTGTGGGTCTGAATCAGATACGTAAGCTCCTGTCTTGCCAGCACTTCATCCTCGACAATGATCGCTCTCATCGCTGCTCCTTTATCACATCAAAATATATTTCCGTCCCCTTAGCCAGCCGCCGGATGATCAGACCTGTACCATAGATCAGCTTGATGCGCTGGTGCACGTTGTTGAGGCCGATTTTGTTGCCTTCCATGCTTCCGCTGTAGACCTTCGCAATCGTCTCTTCACTGATCCCCGCTCCGGTATCGGCAATTCGCACCCTTACACTGTCTCCGTGGTCCTTGACCGAGATGTCCACAGTTCCGTTCCCCTTCCCCTTCAAAATCCCGTGGATAATCGCATTCTCCACCAGCGGCTGAATGACCAGACTCGGAATGCGTACCGCCACCTCATCTATATCGTACAGAACACTCAGGCGGCTGCCGAAGCGGGCCTTCTCAATCTCCACATAATGCTGCACCTGCTGCAGCTCGCGCCGGATATCTATAGACTCATCGGTCAGCTCCAGATTATACCGCATGTACCCCGACAGATTGACGATCAGCTCGCGCGCCTTGTCCGGGTCGATCCGGATCGAGGAAATAATCGCATTCAGCGCATTGAACAGAAAATGGGGGTTGATGCTGGTCTGCAGCGCCTTCAGCTCGGCCTTGTTGGCCATCTCCTTGATCCCCTCGACCCTTGAGACCTCCATCAGTGTGGAGATGATCTGTGACAGCCCTACAGCCATAGCCTGGAGGGAATAGGTGATTTTATGCGCGTGGGTATAGTAGATCTTGAGTGATCCCGTCACCTCCCCCTTCTCCTTCAGCGGAATAATGATCAGCGAGCGGATGTCCCGGTTCATGTACTCGGTATCGTCGTCACGGATGGTAATCTCCCCGCTGCTCAGCGTCTGCTTCGTCTCCTCACTGATGATCTCATTAGCTTCGGCATAATATTCTTCCCCGACACCCACGTAGGCCAGAATGACTCTGGTATCGGTAATGGCCACCGCATCCGCCCCGATATCCTTCTGGATGATTCCGCAGATGGTACGCAGGGACTCGGGATTAATACTGCGGAAATACGGAAGCGTCTTATTGGCAATATCCAGCGCCAGCTTGGACTGCTTCGCGGCAATCCGTTCCTTCTCCCCTTCTACACTCTGCACAAGCGTAACAATCAGTCCGGCACAGATCTGCCCCATTATCATCGGAAAAGCAATCTTGGACACAATGTCCACCCCCAGCGAATGGGGATCAGCCATCACCAGAATCAGCGCCATCGTCAATGCCTCACAGGCCATTCCGGCGGCAATGGCAGCGATCCAGCGCCGTTCAGGCGAAGTGCGCCGGTAAATGATCCCGGATACCACACCCGCTGTAATGCTGGTAATCAGACACGGGAGCGAGGTGACCCCGCCGATATCGATCAGGAAGCGGTGTACGCCTGAGATGATCCCGGTAATCAGCCCGACCCAAGGGCCGAACAGAATCCCCCCGGCTATAATGGCGATAATCCGCACATTGACCAGAGACCCCTCCACATTAATTCCGCTGTAGGTTCCGAAGATGGCGAACAGGCTGAAGATGACCGTGACAATCGCCAGCTCCTGCGGCGCATGAACCCCTTTGGCAAAAATCTCCTTGAACCTCGGCACCCGGCTCAGGACGAACAGACACATCAGCAGCAGCGCTGCCCGCTCAAACAATTGCAGCAAAATACTCAGATTATATTGCACACTCACGCCTCCATAGGACAAGCTATCGGTCCATTATAAGTTGGGATAATGGTTATAGCAATCTGCGCAGCGGCCTCTAATGGTTGAGGTAATCCTATTGGATTTCCAAACCGGGCATGTCTGTTCCCTCGGTATAAAAGCCCTTCTATTGCGGAAAATTAACTATTATCGTATGGTTTCTTTAAAGGAGTGATAGCTTGTGCGTCTAGCTTTTTGGATTGTATTTGCCTTTGTTGGCATTTTGATCTTTTGGATAGTTGGCGGCTTAATTGGCCGTAACAAACGAAAGTAATCTATAGGGGCTATAACAGCCCCTCAAAATAACTGCTGCACCTTTTCTTCGGACTGCGCATCAACACTAAGAATCTTGATGTTTAAACTTCTAATAGCTATAAGAACGGGCTAGTTACCACAACTAACTTGGCAAACATACGTCTATTTATGGGACAGTAAGTTCAACAATGTAGGATTAGTAAAAAGTATCTTTAGTGAGGAAGATTAATTATGGGAATTAATGGGGATTTATCCCTTCTTCTTAGTTTCATTGCGTTAATTGCGGCTATGTTTATTTCATCGCTTATCGGACTTATCTTTGGGATTATCAGTATTGTAATGAGTTTGATACTAATGAAGACTGAGAAAAAGAAACACTTGATTGCAATAACAATCAGTACAAGTGCAATATTAATTCCAATAGTACTGGCATTAACTCTAGCGACCTCACTTCAATGAAATTTTAGCCGCTGTCCGTCCAACAGTAGTTTAACGACACAGCTTAACTCCATTTATAGGGAAGGCCTCTTTCTACTGCACAGTTTGCGTCCATTATTCAATGCCTCTAAACTGCCAGATCAATTCCGACCACACCCACAATTTCCCCGTCGCCGTTCGTAATTGCTCTGGAGAGGGTGATGCAGGAACGCTTGGTAATGGCCGAGACATACGGCTGCGAGACGTACTGCCCTTCCGCCATCGCTCCGTTCCACCAGTCACGGCGTTTCGCATTCAGCAGCCCGGCCGCAGGCTCGGAGTAAATGAAGGTGCCATCTGTCCGGTTGGACCAGATGGCCTGCACATCCGGCACCTTATGCTTGCAGGCTGTAAGAACTCTGCCATGGATATCCGCATCCGCTGCACACATCTCCTGCTTGGCTGCTATCTCCTGAAGCACCGCCTGCATTTCCTCAAGCCGCGCCGAATATTGGCCCAGCTCAATGACTTTGCGATCGGCAATGCCGTTCACCGACTGCTGCAGGGTCTGAGATTCCAGCAGCAGGCCCGCGCTGATCTCATTAAGCTGCCCGATCTGTGTGCGCTGGCGGGTTACCTGCTCCAGGGTCAGGTCTACGCCTGCTATGGTCTCATTAACAATTCCCACTGCACCGCTTAGTTCGCCGGTCACCTCTTCAATCAGTCTGCTCTGCCGCTCGGCCGCAGCCGCTGACTCCGTAACTATGACCCCAACTTCCTCCACCCGGGCCGAGATATCCCCCAGGCGCTGCTTCACCTTCGCCACTTCATTCACGCCATGCGCAACCGCTGTCTGCTCCTTCGTGACCGACTCCAGCACCTGCCGCACTCCGTGATTGAGATCCAGCAGCACCGCCGTAGAACGCTCCACCGAATCCCGGCTCTGATCGGCCAGCTGCCTGATCCGGCCTGCGACCACAGCGAACCCCCGGCCCGATTCCCCCGCCCGCGCAGCTTCAATCGAGGCATTCAGCGCCAGCAGCGAAGTCTCATTGCCGATGCCTACGATCAGGGCGTTCATCTCCTCCACCAGCGCAATATGTCCGCTTAGCACGGTGAATTTGCTCAGCATATCTCCGCTCTGCTCCTGCAATTCCTCCATGACCTCATCGGTATTCTTCAGGGAATCCACCATCCCCGTCATCCCTGTACGCGCTGCCTGCATCGCCGCACTCAGCCGCCCGGTCAGCTCTCCAATCTGTCCGGTAACCGCTGCCACTCCGCCCATCCTGGCAAAAGCCCCCTCAATATTAGCCTTCGCCTCATTGCTCCGGGTCTGCAGCTCCACCTCATAGGCATGCGAATAGTCCGCTGTCTGCTGAAGCCCTTCGGTATGACGGGTAATCTCCTCCAGAGCACCATGCAGCCGGTCCGTGGTGACGACAATTTCATTGCCCAGCAGCTCCACCTTGCTCCGGGCTTCTGCCAGTTGCCCGGCTCCGGCCACTCCGCCCCGGCGGATATTCAGCGCAATCCCGGCAAGCGCCGCCATCAGCAGCAGATAGACAACCTTATGTACCCAGTACATCTCCATCCATAACCCATACATCCCCACACCCAGCAGCAAAATAATAACGATAGCGGCCTTGCTCCGGCGAACTCCCATTCTGCACGTTCACTCCACTCTATCATGTTATGTATTCTAACATTATATCAGCAGAGTTAAATTAGGGAAACCACTACTCTATAGATTGGACTTATATTTTTTCTGTTAGGGGTTTGCCGCTCTACCAGCCAATTTCCATTGGGTTTTAAGCATACATTCAGCATTAAAGTCATTCTACGAATCATTCAAAGAATACTTATCCCCAAATCTATACACATCTTATCCACAATAGAAGAAAGCCATAGTTTTCTAAAAAAACAATAAAAAACAGCCGTCCCCAGCTTCTGCGGGTACGGCTGTCCTTCCGGCGTCTTCCCGCCCAGAGTTATACTCCTGCGGGTTGTACGCTAACCTCTTGGGCATTCTTCGCCATCATGCCGCGGGCAATCCAGACGCCAGCCGCTCCGGCTTGGGCCAGTCCGCGGGTAATGCCTGCCCCGTCGCCGCCGCAGTAGAGGCCGGAGATTTCGGTCTCGAACTCATCCGTCAGCTTCGGACGGGCGGAATAGAATTTCGCTTCTACGCCATAGAACAGCGTATGTTCAGAGGCGATGCCGGGGGTTACCTTTTCCAAGGCTTCCACCATTTCAATCAGGCTCTTCATTGTGATGTAAGGCAGCACCAGACCCAGATCGCCGGGCACCGCTTCCTTCAGCGTCGGCTCCAGGAACCCTTCCTTGATCCGGGTCTCCGTAGAACGGCGGCCCCGCAGGATATCCCCGTATTTCTGTACAATGACCCCGCCGCCGGACAGATCATTCGCCCGCTTGCAGATCTCCCGGGCATATTCGTTCGGCTTGTCGAACGGCTCAGTGAAGGTATGGGAGACCAGCAGCGCAAAGTTGGTATTCTTCGAGCCCAGCGCAGGGTCCTTGTAGGAGTGCCCGTTCGCAGCCATCGCCCCGCTGTGATTCTCCACCACCACATGCCCCGAGGGATTGCTGCAGAAGGTGCGGACGCGTGTACCCACGGAGGTATTGAAGATGAATTTGCCCTCGTACAGATGCTCATTGATCTCCCTCATCACCACATCCGAGGTCTCTACACGCACCCCGACATCGACCTGGTTATTGTACATTTTGAGCCTGCGCTTCTTCAGTACCTCTGTCAGCCAGGCCGAGCCGTCCCGTCCCGGAGCAATCATCACCAGACCCGCTTCATGACTCTCCCCGTTCTTCAGTGTAATGCCTGTAATGCGGTGCGTTCCGTTCTCTTTGACGGTAACGATATCTTCTACTTCTGTCTTGTATAACATATCAATGCGTGTCCGCAGATATTCATAGATCGATTTCAGAATCTCCAGGTTCTGCTCGGTTCCGAGGTGGCGGACCTGCGCCCGCAACAGCTTCAACCCGGCGGCATATCCCCGCTGCTCAATACCGCGAATGCTCTCCGTGGTCGGATCGGTAATGACCGGGGTTGCCCCGTGCTCCAGGTTGATTCCATCTACATATTCAATCAGCTCCATCACCTTGGAAGGAGGCAGATAATCCGTCATCCAGCCGCCGAACTCGGTTGTAATGTTAAATTTGCCGTCACTGTATGCCCCAGCACCGCCGAAGCCCGCAGTAATGGAGCAGGCCGGCAGACAACCGGCGAATTCCTTGCGGCCGGAGGCGGGTGGACAGAGCTTGATTTTCTCCTCCAGGATCGGGCAGTTGCGGCGGTAGATATCATGGCCCTTGTCCACCAGCAGCACCTTCAGCTCAGGGGCCTTCAGCGTTAATTCATAACAGGCGAATATTCCAGCCGGACCGGCTCCAACAACAATTACATCATATTTACTCATATCTTCTCTGTTCCTCCCAGGTGAAACGGCTTCGGCCTGCAGTTGACAGGGGCTGCGAAGCGTCTCTGCGGTATATTCGTCCACTTATCCAAGCAGCACCCAACAGCACACAAAAATCCCGGCCTCTTCATAGGTATGCAAAATGCACCCTATTCGTAGCCAGGAATTTACGGTCCCCTGTAGAAACCCTCAAACCTTATCATTGAGGATATACGAACATCTTTACCCGTTATTACGGGCCAATTGGAATTTTACCGAATAAATCCGAATGTGTCAATGACGAATAGCATTAATAGTTCGTGTTTATAGCAATACACGGAATCACACATACTGATAACCTCAGAAACTCCTTACAAACACGAACGTTATTACAGACCTATTCCCATACATAAGACCTAGAAGGAGAAACGTGAACATTGTCGAATATATAAGTACATTGCCACTGGAAAAGAGGAACATCTTATGCAGATCCCGCCGCCTACTCCTCGCCAAATGTATTGGAACCGCGTCCTCCTCAATACCTTTTGGATGGCGTTTATTGTTTATCTGGCAAGCCAGCTATATGTTTACTTATCCATGTGGGGCCATCGGCCCGAGTTGTCCGACAATCCATATCTCATTAGGCATATATGGATTCCAGATGCTATTCTGTTCGCCCTGCTACTGATTCTGGAGTCTGTTCATAAATACAAGCCGTTGTTATCCGAATTCTCAATTATTCTTGGAAGCCATCTGTGCGGCATCGTGTTCATTCTGAATCTTAGTTCCGAATATCATGTGAAGCCACTGATTATGCTGCTTCCCCTGCTGGTATCCATGATCTATCTGAGGGAGAATTATCTGAGGGCTTCCTCTGTGATCTGCCTGATCTACATCATCATGCTATTTCTGAACACCTCTATTACCGATTACACGCTACGCATCCAGAACATCATTATCACCCTCATCTTAGCCGGAACCTCCCTGGCCGGCTTCGGTGTTATAGCCCGGGGCAAGGATCTTATGCGGTCGCTCGAGAATTCGGTGAAGTCAGAGCAGGAGCTGCGCATCCAGAACATCATTATGGACAGGCTGTCCAAGATCGACCCGCTGACCGACCTGTACAACCATAAGACCTTTCATGAGTACCTGGGCTGGCTGATTGACCATCAAGAGAGCAATCCTTTTCCGATGCAGCTGGCTGTTATTGATATCGACAATTTCAAAAAGGTCAATGACGAGTACGGACACTGGGTCGGAGACATCGTTCTCCGGCAGGTCGCCGCTGTTATGCTCCAGCATATCGACTCCGATGATTTCGCAGCCCGGTACGGCGGGGAGGAATTCGTAATTATTCTGACAGCCAAGACATTGGAGGATTCGAAACGGATCATGGAGAAGATCCTCATGGGGATTGCGAGCCTCCCAATCAGCGAAATGGACAACAAATCGGTTACCGTGAGCATCGGAATGCATGAATATAACGGCGGGGATTCCAAAAGCTCTATCTTTCAGCAGGCAGACGACGCCCTGTACGAGGCCAAGAAGTCCGGCAAGAACAAAATTATCACCCTGTAGTAAGGTCACATATAAATTCTATATTTCAAAAAAGCGGGTCCACCATGCATAGCAACGTATGCCGGGGACCCGCTTGTCATCTAAGTCCATTCTCTGCTCTATTCCAGTTCCCCCGCTCCATACCTTCGCTGCGGAACGAGCAACTCCATCACCTGGCGCTGCGGCACCGGCCGGCTGATCAGGTATCCCTGCACCTTATCGCAGTGTGCCTCCTGGAGGAAAGCCCATTGGCTGGCATCCTCCACGCCCTCGGCTACTACATCCAGGCCCATCTTATGGCCCAGAATAATAATCGTCTGCACAAAAGATTCGCTAAAGGCCTTATCGGCCAGGGAATCGATGAAGATTTTATCCATCTTAAGGGTAGAGATCGGCAGCTGCTGCAGATAGCTAAGGGAAGAATACCCCGTCCCGAAATCATCCAGGGCAATCCGTATCCCCCGGGACTTGAGGAACTCCAGCTTGCTGACCGTACTCCCGAACGACTCCATGAAGATGGACTCTGTGATCTCCAGCTCCAGACTGGATGCCGCAAGGCCGCTCTCCGCCAGACCGTCCAGCACAATCTCTACGAAATCATCCTGCAGGAGCTGAATAATGGAGATATTCACCGATATTTTGTAAGGAATGCCGGTCCGCTGTTGGATGCTGTTCATGAACTTGCAGGCTTCCCGCAGCACCCATTCGCCGATATAGATAATCAGCCGGGAATCCTCGGCGATCTTGATGAAGGTGAGCGGGGAGACGAAGCCGAGGACCGGACTGTTCCAGCGGATCAGAGCCTCGAAGCCTGAGATCAGACCGGTCTCCATCTGTACCTGCGGCTGATAATGCAGCTCGAATTCGTTATTATTCATTGCACTGCGCAGGTGCTTCTCAATATTCATCCTGTCATTGAAGGGGGTATGCATCGATTTATCGTATACGACGTAGGTGCTTTTCCCCTCTTCCTTAGCCCGGTACATCGCTACATCGGCGTTCTTCAGAATCTCTTCCGTCGTCTCGCCGTCTTCCGGGTAGAAGGAGATCCCGATACTGGAGGATACATACAGATTGCTCTCACCGATAAGAAAAGACTTGCGGAACGCACGCATAATATCCTCAGCCAGATTAAGCACATCCACCCGGCTCTCAACATCCTTGAGGAAAATCACAAATTCATCTCCGCCCAGCCGCGACAGCATATCCGCCCTGCGCACAACAGACTGGAGACGCTCACTGGCCTTGCGGATCAGAATATCGCCGGACTTGTGTCCAAGCGTGTCATTGATGTATTTGAAATTATCCATATCTACAAAAAGCAGCGCCGCACTGCCGCCCGTCCGGCGGAAATAACTCTCCATCGTCTCCAGCAGACTGAGCCGGTTCGGAAGATTGCTGAGCGAATCCATATACGCCAGGCGGTGCATATTCTTCTGATTCTCCAGCAGCATATCATATTGCCCTACAATCTCCTGCTGGGTCGCTGTAAGCTGCTCATAGGTCGCCTCCAGCTCCTGATAGCTGTTATTCAGCTTGAATTCAGCCTGCTTGCGCTTACTGATGTCGATCAGGGAGCCGAGGAACAGGACGATCTGATCCTTCGGATCAACAATCGCCTTACCCCGCACCTCGAACCAGATGTACTCGCCTTGTCCCGTTCTCATCCGGTATTCGGTTTCATAGATCGGGGTCAGTCCGGTAAGATGCTCCTGTCTGGCCTTGCGCGCGGATTCCTGGTCATCCGGGTGAATAATGCTGAGGACGCCTCCCTCAAAGGAGTTGATCTCCACCTCGGTATATCCCATCACCTCGTACCACCGGTCCGAGAGCTTGTAGAAGCCGCTGTCCCAGTCCAGCTCCCACATGTAAGCACCCGAGCCTTCCGAGGCCAGGCGGAACCGCCGCTCGCTGACCCCCAGCTTATTGAACTGATCCTGCAGCTCCACCTCTGTGGCCGCCAGCTCCTCATAAGTGGATTCCAGCTCCTCATAGCTAAGCTGCAGCTTAAGCTCATTCTGCTTGCGTTCATCAATATCGATGCCGACCAGCACGAAGATATTCTCCGCCTGTTCGTCCATCCCCTTAATGAGAGCCGTGCGGACGGAGAAATAATGCGCACCCGGAGAATGGTCGGGCAGTCTCAGCTCGACATTGGTCACATAATCCTGAGCTGCCGCTTTGGCAAGGAGATCCCTAAGCACAGCTGCTCCAGCTTCCAGGCCGGTCAGCTCATCTATGCTTACACCAAGCACCTCCTTCTCCTTCAGCCCGGTCATCAGCTCGGCATATTTATTGAAGCGCACGCTCCGTTTGTCCCCGTGAACAGCCCACACAATCACCCCGGTATTCTCGATCACATCCTTGAAGAATTCCTGTTCAGAGTGAATCGTACGGCGCAGCCGCCGGATATACATCCGGAGCAGGACGGCACCGAACACCAGCAGAATGGTTCCAATGGAGAACACGGTAAAAATCCGGTTACGCATCTTTTCATTATAATGGTCGGAATGCACGAAGAAATACTGCTGGTAGAGCTCTTCGAAGGCACCGGAGCTTATCAGACGCTCTAGCCTAGCATTGACGTAGGACAGCAGCTCCGGCTTGGACTTGCTGATGCCGTAGGCCACATCCTGCGGATACAAATTGCTCAGTTTGCGGATAATATTACCGGTTAAGCCCTGTTCCACAATCAGATAATCGACAACCCCCTGATTCTCGAACAGCAGGTCGATCTCACCCTGACGCAGAGCGTCTAGCGCTTCCGGTACGGTTGCATATTCTATGTATTCTGATGGCGGGATACCCGCCTCATTCTGCAGGACAGACTCTGCATATTGTCCTTTACCAACACCGATCTTGTACTTACGGAGTGTGCCCAGCGTCACCTCACTCTGGAGTCCTTGCCGCGAATAGACGGAAATATAGCTTTTTAGCACGGGTTTTGAGAAAAGAATGTCCTGCTTCCTCTCCTCGCTGACAGCCATCAGCCCGGTAGTATCAATCCCGCCCTCAGTCAGCCGCCGGTACGTCTGCTCCCAATTCCCGGTGCTGTAGTGGACAAGATATTCGTTCTTCTCAAAGATCATACTTGTCAGATCAATATCGAAGCCCGTCAGATAACCATTCTGTATGTACTTATAAGGCGGATACTCCAGTTCTGCCTGGTACTTAATTTCCTGTCTATCGGCATAAGCGGCAGCGGGGTGTGCAAGCATGAGCACAATGCTAATTAGAAGCAACAATTTACACCGCTTCATCGCAATTCTCCTTTATCCCAAGTAAGATCGGCCTAACTATGTATACAAGCTTATTCGACAAAATATGGTAGGGTTCCTGCTCCTTTTATCTCATTTCCGATAAATTGTGCATATCCTTGTGATTTCGTATCTTTAACTCTTGAGCGTACAATCTTAGATTTAATCAAAAACTTTAGATTTGTATTGCTTTTTGTGGTTAGAATGTGGATAATAACATTAATGGTTGATAATGATTATCATTATTGGATGTATAACATTCATTATTTTCTATATTTGAGCTAAAAGGAGACTGAACACCCATGAACGCAGCCACTACCCGGACCGCCCTGCAGGTTGACGATTACCTGGACCTGCTCAATCTTGCTGTGAAAGTCGGAGATATGAAATGGCAGAAAGAAATCAAGTCCCGGTTGCAGTATATCCTGTGCCTGCAGACCCGATAGTCCATTTCATACAGAAATAGATGAATATCGCTTACTTCTTACACAAGAGGCGGTTCCAAAGGCCATTAAATGGCTGCTGGGACCGCCTTTTGATTTGGAGCTTTTGATTGGAATAAGGATCAACGTGAGCACACGGGTGGACGCAATCTCCCTCAATTCAGCAGCACCTGCATCTGCGGAGCTTAGAATGTTTAATGATATAGTATAATGATCAGCATACTACAATGAACAATAGCCTATAGATCGGAGTGTGTCAGCTTGAGAAAAAACCTCACCCTCGCCTTGGTCTTGATATTATCGCTGCTGTGGATTCCGGGGGTCTATGCTGCGAATGTTCCCGCACAGCAGGGAGTAATTACGGATGAAGCCCGGCTGCTGTCTGCCCAAGAAGCAGAGAGTCTCACCCAGATTGCCACTACAGACCGGTACACCTTCCATGTCTTAACCGTTGATTCGCTGGCCGGGAGCGACATTTCCAGTTATGCTGCGGATGTATATGATACCTGGGGGCTGAAGTCCCGGGACATCCTGCTCCTGATTGCTTACGAAGATCATCTGACCGAGATCACCTTCATTAACCCCGGGCTGCAGGATGCACTCGATGCCTGGTCCAGACAACAGGGCGGAGCTGCGGGTAACGCAGCAATTAACAAGGTGCTGGAGAAATATTTCAATCCTTATGCCAGAAACGGAGATATTCCTGAAGGCATACGTTCTGTTATCCAGCAGATGCAAGCCATTGGCAGCAGCGGACAGAGCGGCAATACCGGCAGCGGTGCATCAGGCGGTGCTGCCTCAGGGACAGCAGGAGCTGCCTCAGGCGCTAACAGCAGCGGTAGCGGATTCCCTCTCCTGCCAGTCGCAGGCGGCCTTGTCTTGGCCGCCCTGCTGATACTGCTGCTGTATGTGCTAATTACCGGACTGCGCCGCCGCAAGGGACTATCCGCACAGCGTGAACAGCTCGCCGACCTGCTGGTACGGGCGAACCACGCCCTGGAATCCCTTCAGCCTTTCCAGGGGATTGTGCAGGGCAAGACCGGTGAGATGGTCGAAGGGATCTCGAAGCGTCTGACCTCCCGGCTGGTTGAAATCTCTGCATTGCAGACCGCCGGGCAGGCACCGTTGCCACCGTTCTACCGCCTGTCCGCACTTAAGACGGCAGCAGAGCAGCTTCAGCAGACAGAGGGGGAATTCCGCGCCTCCCTGGAGGAAGAGGAGAAAAAGGTCGCGGTCATAAGCGATGCCGACCGGAACGTCAAACAGCAGATCACCGAGTTGAAGCAGGCGGCCCCGGAGCTTGAGGAACAGCGGCAGCAAGCGGTCCGGGAGACGGGCTATACGCTGGAGGAGATTGCCCAAGATCTTCAGGAGCTGGCCGAAGAGACGGCCAAGGCAGATCAGCTGGAGCTGTTCGACCCGATTGCCGCCCAGGAGATTACTGCACAAGCCAAGAAGCGGCAACAGCAGATTGAGCAGGATGTGCAGGATGTGGGGACCTTTGACGACAAGCTGAAGGCCTTCCCCGGTGTCCTTGCGGCTGCCCGCAGCCGGATTACCGGGCTGATCGACCAGAACTCCCTGCACAATATGAAGGTTAAGCCTTACGACAGCCTGGAGCAGGCTTCCGCTGCCGCCAGTTCCATGGAAGCGCCGCTGCACAGCGGCGATATGGACGAAGTGCGCCGGATTGGCGCTGACATGGATGCCCTTCTGACTGAAGCTGTGGCTATGACAGAACGCCAGGCTATGATCCGGCTGAACAACCTGAGGGATCTGGAGACTGTACGCAGCACATGGGCAACACTAAGCCAGCGGCGGAACGAATTACAGAGCCGGCTTGCCGGGGCGAAGAACCGGTTCGCCCGGCAGCACCTGGACGCTCTGGAGAAGCTGCTGGAAGAGGCCGGCGGCGCACTGCAGCAGGGCGCGGCGGAAGTACCGCAGCTCGAGACCTGGACCAGCGATGCACGCGGAGAGTATGACAATGCCCGCAGCGGGCTGGACCGGCTGCTTGCCTTGCAGGATGAGACTGCAAACAGCATGAATAGCATTAGCAGCAGTCTAGACTCTCTGGAGGAGCGCCTGGACAGCCTAAGAAGGCTGTTCACGGAAGGGCAGAGCCGGGTGGATGCTGCCTACAATCTGCTGCACAGCAGAGGAATTGCCTCGCAGAACCGCTTCCAGCTATCCTTGCTGCCGGAGTATACCGAGTTGGAGCAGCGTCTGGCCTCGAGCCCTTACGATCTGGATCAATTGGAGGAGACAGGACGCTCCTATGCTTCGCAGATCGCGTCCTTCGTAGAAGAAGCCAACCGGCTGGTCCGCCAGAAGGAAGAGGCCGAACGCGCAGCCAGAATGGCCATGCTGCAGGAGCAGCAGCGCCGGGAGCAAGCCCGCAGACGCAATTCCGGCCCGCCGGGCGGAGGATTTGGCGGTGGAGGACGCTCCTCGGGAGGCTCTTCTTGGGGCGGCGGCGGTGGCGGCGGACGTTCCTCCGGCGGCTCTTCATTTGGCGGCGGCAAATCCGGCCGAAGCTCCGGAGGCTCCAAATGGTAAGCAGCCGATTGCCGCTACAGCACATACTCACCCTAACAGGTGGATGATGTAACAATCTATTCTGCGGCATTAAGCGAAATCAGGGACATTAGTGTCCCTGATTTTGCTTACTATGAACTTCATCCGCCCCACGCACCCTCACGCGAGCTAATTATATTACTACTGCATCAGGGCAATGAAATCCTTGAAGGCTGGGGAGAGCTGCAGCTCCTTGCGGTAGATTAACTGAATGTAGAAACGCTCCTTTTGCCCCGCCAAAGGAATGCCCGTCAATACCCCTGTACGCAGCTCCTCCTCCACCGCATAGCGCGGCAGAAAGCCTGTCCCCCAGTTATGCTTCACCGCCTGCTTAATGCCCTCCAGATTCCCGAATTCCATGCCTACACGGGCAGCGACACCGGATTCTCTGAATACCTGGAGCAGCTGCTTCCGGTAAGTGCAGGTATGCTCTGTCAAAACCAGCATCTCCCCCTCCAGTTGCACAGGAGTAACTGCCGTCTCGGCTGCTAAGGGGTGCTTCGGATGGGTAACGACATATAGCGCTTCTTCACGCAGCGGCAGAGTGATCAGGTCGCCCGTATGAAAAGGAACATCGAAAATCAGACCAAATTGAATGGATTTCTCTAGGACGGCGGCAATAATATCCTCTTCAGAACCAGGCTGTACCCGCAGCTGCATGCCCGGATAACGCATCCGGTACTGATGAAGCCGGTGAGGCAGGAAGTAGGCGGCCAGTGTCTCAATAGCACCAATGTTCAGCGTACCCTGGTCACCGCCTGTAATTACTGCTCTAGCCTCTTCGCTCAGAACCAGCATCTGCCGGGCATACGGGAGCAGATTACGGCCGGCGAAGGTTGGAACCATCCCTCTGCCGGAACGTTCCAGCAAAGTGGCCCCATACATCTCCTCAAGCTTGGCAATCTGTGCCGTCACACTCGGCTGGGCGTACCCCAGCACATCGGCCGCCCGCGTATAGCTCCCGTGATCAACCACAGCACAAAAGGTCCGTAAGTAAGTTAATTCCATATGCAGACCTCCTGAATTATCAAAATTTTCGATATTTGATATCACAGACTATAAATAACTCCAATTATAAGTTCCCTGTATACTTAAACCAACTTATTTAAGGAGGAATTACGTATGAAAAGACAGGCAAAATCTCAAGTACTGGCTGCACAGGCTGCGGACCCGGCGGATGCAGTAAGGCATTTCACCGCAAAAGCAGCATTCGAAACGGATGTCGCCGATGTTGCTTATGATCTGAGCGAAGGAATTACCGGCTTCCGGCTTATCGATGTTCGTGATGCCCATTCTTATGCGGAAGCGCATCTGCCGGGTGCCCTCTCTCTGCCCGGAGGCCTCCTACACACCACTTCCCCGGAGTGGTCCAAGGAGGAGGTTCTGGTGATCTATTGCTGGGGGCCTGCCTGTAATGGAGCCAGCAAAGCCGCTGCACAGCTCGCCGCACAGGGGTACTTGGTGAAAGAAATGCTCGGAGGCATAGAGTATTGGCGCAAGGAAGGGGGAAATCTGGAGGGGACTCTTAAGGAGAACGCACCTCTGTATTGGAACGTATCTGACAGCTCACTATAATATCTCCAAACTCCCTAATTCCGTACCACAGATGCAAAACAGCGATCCCCCTATCACCGGAGAATCGCTGCCCTGTCGATTATATTGCCGTTCAGTGAGACTCATCCTCCAGAAATGGCTTGTTCACATAGTAATACATCACGCCCATTAGCACGCCGCCGCCGATGAGATTGCCTAATGTGACCGGGACGAGATTATGCACCACGCCTCCCCAGGAGATCGTACCGGGGTGGTCCAGGACGAGGGCAATCGCGAAGGTACACATGTTGGCAATACTATGCTCGTAACCCGAGATGAAGAAGCAGAACACGAACAGCACCATGGCGAACATTTTGGCACCGTCGTTCTTCATTGACATCGGCACGAAAAAGGCCAGACAGACGAGCCAGTTACAGAGAATCGCCCGGAAGAACAGCTGCATCGCCGGAGCTTCCATCTTATGGGCCACCACATTCAGCAGGAACCCGTTGACAGAGGAATCATAGAACAATCCGGTCAGAAAAATAAGCAGCGCAAACGACGTAGCCCCAAGAATATTGCCCAGGTAGCTGACGACCCACATCCGCACAACCTCAGTCCATGCCAGCTTGCGCCTCAGTGCCGCATAGGTGTAATAAAAAGTGTCCCCGGTGAACAAATCGCCCCCGCCGTAGGAAATCAGGATGATGGCTGCGCCGAACGTGATTGCAGCCATCGGATAGGTCATCGGCGATTGTTCCATATAGAAGAAGTTGCCGGTCTTAAAAGCTACGATCACGCCGAATCCGATAAACATGCTGGCGAGCATGGCCCTGGCAATGTAACGCCATACGCTTTGCCGGAAGATCTTCTGTTTCTTAAGTGCAAGCTTCTCTACCTGCAGCAGTGCCTCGTTCTCCATTTGACCTCCGTATTCACTTTATATTTTCAGCGGTGCCGGAAGACTGTTGTACAGCCTCCAGGCTATTATACCCAATAAACCACTGGAAATTGCTTGAATCACAGAGCATCAATAATTTATGGATTCCGCACACTGCCCGCACCCTTTTCACAGGCCGTTATCCTCCCGATCATTCAGGCTGGCAATCGCCTCCGCTTTCTCACTGCTGGCTACGACGATAAGCACTACGATCAAGCATCCCAGAATCATCCCGCTTATCCCCTCTTTCTCCACAGGTCGCCTTAGTGACAACGTATGTGGAGGAGCGGGATAATATGAGTAGGATTAGCGGAGAATCAGTCAGTCAAACCGCCAACATAATAATTAAGCGCCTTATAATTAGCATCATAGAACAGGATAATGTAGTCTTCCGGTTGTCCGTTCCGCACCGCATCATCAGATAACTGAATTCGCTCATAAAGATAGATACTGTTAGTATTACGGTAATCATTTAAATACTTCACTGCGGATTCTGCAGTGAATTCTTGCTTAGCTGCAGCTAACGCTGATTTGGAGGTCGCTGTGAAAAAGACCGCCTCGGGATGCATTTTCTGATAATCCTGTACAGATACATAATCTATCCGCGTACCGTTGTTATAGTCCCGGACTAACTTAATGCCGTCGTGAACTTGGGTCGCTGTACCATCCCATACAGGCTGCTTAGGCGTGAAATCAACCAGTTTTGTGGCGTAACGTATGGCTTGTCCCTCTTTGTTATAGTAGACCACAGTCACATAATTCTGTCCGCTCTTATCTGTTACCGCAAGAACGGAAGTCTGAACATCAGCAATATTAATTTTCCCATAAGGGCTTGGTTGTGCTAAATCTTCTGCACGAACAGGATTGGCTGTAATGTAATACGAGAAGCTGCCTACGCTTTCCTTCAGCTCATCTGGGTAACCCATCAAATTCATGCTTATTGTCTTGCCGTTGAATTGATTATATCCATCAATAATCACGGATTGAACCAGGTCCATATTCTGTAGTGGTCCCGATTTCTTGGCGTCCATCAGAGTTGATACAGCATTCTTAAGCTTATTCTTGCGTTCTCCCCAATTGAAAGAATCATCAAACGGCAAGTAAGCTCTATAAGCCCTGTTCACTGCATCTTCATCCATTAAAGTTACATTCGAAGGAAGCTCGTCAATTCTTTTCATGGCTGCTTCTAATTTCAGGTCTGTGCTAAGCATCACTTTGCCGGTGTAAAATCCCAACGCCTTCATCTCGGAATCGAGGAAAATAATGGTGTATTCGTCTTCGTTATATGTTTTGAAATTATATAATGTATCATAGGCAAACGGGATATAGCCCGGTGATGAAGCAGCACCTGCTGTATTAGAGGTTACTGTAGCATCAATCACACTGACCCAGCTGTCTCTGTACACTTTACGCGAAGCATGAATGATATCATTCAATTCCAAATTCAGTTTACTGTCCATATAGTACTTCGGGGTAATTGTATATCCCACTGCTCTTCCGCCAAATTGCAGAGCAGCATCTTCCACATCAATAGTATCCCGATAATATACTTGGGAAGACACGGTGCTGAATTTCTCCTGGGTAATAGTCACACCACTGTGCAGTAACATTATACTGCTAGAAGCCTCAGTAACTGTAGGCTGCAAATTCACCTGTTGAGTATAAAATCCAGTCACTTCATTCGAGGAATTCCGCACCAGAACCGAGACATATTTATCGCCTGCTGCGCCAATCTTACTGGCAGGAATCCAGATGCCCGTCTGCTTGCCCAATGAGTAGCCCGTACTAATAGAAGCGTATTGGAGATTGGTAAGCTTCCAATGGAGGTCTCTAGAGCTGATCGGCTTCGCGGTTACATAATAAGTAATACGGTCATTTAGGCTCACCGCACTCCCGAGCACTCTGCTATAATCAATTTCCAGATAAACGGTATTCGTCACTGTGTTGTCAGGACGAGAGGTAATGCTGATATCAAGGGCCGGAAGCTCCTTGACCGGTAATTCATTAACAGGTTCCGGGCTTGGTGTCGGTGTTGGAACCGGCGCTGGTGTTGCCGCCGGAGCCGGGGTTGGCGTCACCTGAGGACCACCACCACCGCCGCCACTGCCACTACCTCCACCACTTCCTCCCGCAGCTACAGCAGCAGTTACAGTTGGTGCAGCTGCAGCTACTGGAGTAGCCGATGGTGTTACGGCTGGAGCAGGCGTCGCCGCTCCCTGTGCAGATTGACCCGTTCGAGAGACTGAAGCATCAATCAGCGCCAAGGATTCTGCACGGGTCAAGGCTTTGACGGGCCCGAAGGTTCCATCCGGGTATCCTTTAAGGACTCCCGCCGTGACTGCTGCTGCAATACTCCCCTTGCTCCAGGATGCCATCTGGCCCGCATCACTGAAACCCTTCAAGACCTCTGTATCACCCGCGCTGAGCTTCAGCAGCTTAGTGACTATAACTGCCGCTTCCTGGCGGTTAATCGGGGCATTCGGGCGCATCTCATTGTTGAAGCCCTGGATATATCCAGCCGCTACAGCCTTCGCAACCTCACTATACACCCAGCTGGTAGACGGCACATCGGTGAATTTCACCTTACTCTGTTCCGTAAAATGATAAGAACGGTTGATGAGTGTCATGAACTCCGCTCTGGTAATGGTCTGGTTCGGTTTAACCGATCCATCCCCAAACCCTTTAAGCAAGCCGCTGTCCAGCCAGCTTTGAATGGTTTGTTGGGCCCAGTGGCCTTCATAATCCTTTGAAACTGCAGGCTGAGCCAGTACAGTCCCCATCGATCCGAATAGCATCGCCGCTCCGGCGAACCCTGCCAATATTCTGTTTGCTTTCCTGACCATCAATATTCTCTCCTTGTATGTACGACTAGAACCTTCTCATAATAGCTCACCGGAATATATTAGTAAATTAGAAATTTAACAGTAAAAAAGCCTACTGAATACCTATCAGCAGGCTTCTCCATCATTCTATAAAAATTGTACCAGCCACATTCAAATCATCAGTTCAAAAAGCTGCTCAGCCCGCTCTCCGCCTGCTTCAAAGCCTGCGGCTGTGAGCCTTCGTTAAGCCCGAGCCGGTTGTTAAGCTGGGTGTTGATGGTGGTCATTTTGGACGTATAGTCCTGACAGCTCTCGATAATCCGCCGGTTGGACTGCTCCGAGGTATCCAGGGCGCTGAGCAGGTCGCCAATGGCCTGATTCACGGCTTCCAGGGACATGGACGGCTTGGAGAGCAGCTCCGTGGTCTTCTCGGTCGTCGTGCGCAGCAGCCGCGCATTCTCCTTGAACTGGTCCTCGATCGTCTTGTTGGTGGCTTCCACTGCATTGATGACATTCTCCTGATCGGCCAGGGACATGGCAATCATCGCCGAGACGGTGATCAGGTTAGAAGTCTTATCAATCGCGTTGTTTACGGAATCAATCAGCTTGTCATTATTGTCATTGATGATATCCGTTGCCGCAATCGCCTGATTGTAGAGCAGAATCATCTCGGTCATGGACTGAATCCGCACCATAACCTTGCGCAGCCCCCGCTCCAGATACGCTTTGCGGAATTCATTCTCGGGCTTAGCGATCTCAACCTCGAACAGCTCCTTCAGCTTATTGCCGAAGGCGATCTTGGTCTGGAGGTTATAGATCTCCTCCATGGAGGTACGCTTCAGCTGGCGCATGTTAACGATGCTCTCCTCCAGCGTATCCCGTCCGTCACGCAGACCGGTGATAATGGCATCAATGTTAGTGCGGACCGACTGATATTTGTAGACATAATTCTTAAGCGGGCTTTTGCGCAGCATTTTGCCGAAGAAGCTGACATTCTTGCTCTGCTGAAGGGTCTCGCACTCACCCCGCAGCTTCATAATCATATTGGGTACTTCCACCCGCTTACCGCTCATCAGGTCATTGACCGGGCGGTCCAGCAGCTTCAGCGTCTGGCCTGCCTTCTCCTGCGTCTTCACCCCAAGCTTCCCGATATCATCCATCAGGGAATCCAGTGCCACCGTGTCAGTCTTGGCTACCTGCTCAATTAGCTGGGAAGCCTCCTGGACTACCTTCTGCTCATCTTCTTTTCTAAGCTCAATTAACTGCGTGGACATGGTCGCCCTCCTCCTATAATTCGGAACTGCTGTAGCGCTGATGAATCAGTTCCGCCTTGGTCTGAAGTTCCATCAGGTCTTTGTGCTCAATCGTCGACGCAATATCAGAAATTTTGGCATCGACATCACGCAGACCATTCAGCAGCATTCTCCGGTTTCTTGTCTTGGCTTCGCCGCCCAGGCGCAGGAACGGATTGATCACTCCGTTAAGGTCCTTCAGCACCAGCCTGCGGACGGTATGGTTGATCTCGCCATTGCCCAGCTCCTGCAGCAGCGGAATGACGCGCTGCAGTCTGGCGAACAGTGCCAGCGACTTCTCGACAATTTCATTGTCCAGCGTATCCTTCTGCCCTTCGGAGATAATCATATCCTCCAGAATACTAAGATACTCTACCACCGGGGCGAACTCTGCCCCGATCTGTATTTCCTCCCTGTGTCCGGTTCCCGAATGGGCCGGGGAGGCCTGTCCCGCAGCAGCAGGCAGGGCAGCAGCAGACGAAGCTTGCGGCGCGGCGGCGGATGCTGCCGGAATCGCCTTCGGCTCCTGTCCGGCAGGAATCACCTCCACCGGGAGATTCACTCTTGTACGCCTAAGCTCCGGCACCGCAAGTGCAGCTCCGATTACCGGAAGCAGCAGCGAGACCAGCTCAGGCAGGAAGCCGCTGGTCAGTACGGCTACGACATAACCGGCACCGGCATACGCCAGTACTTTGAATTTAGCTTGCATTCCTTCTCACCTCTTATGAGCGTGAATGCTTCACGCTCAATTCACGGAATCCGTAATCACGGATTCTCCGTTTATTCTCATGATCAGCGGCTGCTCAACATGGCTGGCCAGGACGTTATGCTCGAACTCCGCAGGCAGAACCTCGCCGCCGAGCGCGCTTTTGACAGCCAGATATGGGAAGTTGATTCCGGACAGACAGGAGATATGCAGACCGCCGGACATCCGCGGGTTAATCTCCAGCAGCTTGGGGACGCCGCCGCTGTACTTCATCTGGACATTGAAATTGAACGGAATCCGGTACGTCTCAGCCACCCTGCGGGCTACCTCCGCAAGCTCCGGGATATACTCCATAAGCCGCAGACGGCCACCCGCCTTCCGGCGGGGAACAGCGGCCAGCAGATTGCCCTTCTCATCCGACAGACAATCAATACTATATTCATAGCCCTCCAGCAGCTCCATCACCATCAGGTTAGGGAAACTCCCGGCTTCATCAAGGATGCAGTAAGCCTCCTCGAAGGAGATCAGCGGAGTCACATGGCCGAACAGCTCCTCCACGGGACTGCGGTCATTATCTATGATCCGGAATCCCAGTCCGCCTTCCGTCTCGGTAGGCTTGAAGCAGACCTTGTGTCCTTTGGCTGTGAGATCTTCATAAGCTTCCCTGAACTGCTGCGCATTACTAACCACATGATAATCAGGAATCGTCATAATCCCGTTGGCCTTCACGCTCTCATAGAACTTGCCTTTGTCCATGATCATCTCCAGCAGATCCAGATCACGGCAGACCAGCACCTTCGTCCCGATCTCATCGAACAGCGAAGCGTGCAGCGCGATATCGAGCATATGCAACCGGGGAATGAAGATATCAATCTCGTTCCGGCGGCAGAAGTCAACACAGAACTGCACATATTCAATGCCTTCGAGCGCCGGCTCAGTTCCGGCCACATCGGCGCCTTGCAGCGACATATGGTGGATATCCGGGTGGGTGGCGAAGATTTGCACCGGAATCCCGTCTTCATTGCCCCGGATGAGATTCATGTAGTGATAGGCAACAGAGAACCAGCGGTTGAAATATATATTTACCTTTTTCATGGTGGCGGTCCAACTCCCAATGCTGTCAAATGTGTATAAATCCTGTGAACATACTGCATAATCTCATCCGCGGCAAATACTCCCGGCCGCTCAGTAAACGGATACTCTAAGTGTACTAAACCCGCCTGCTGCTCGGCAAATATTTCTCCGTGGCAGGGGGCTATGGCATAGTCGGCGGCGGCGAGCAGGCTCTTGTCCAGAAGAGAGTCCCCAGAGGCAACCATCGGCTCCGAATGCACAGTGCGGCGCACATGGAGAATGGCATCGCTTTTGTTCACCGCCTCCGGCACGATATAGAGCTTGCGCCCCTGCAGGGATACTTTCCAGCCAAGCTCACCCAGCCGCTGCGCCATCTTAGCAATCTCCTCCAGCGGCAGCAAATCCCGGTGAACCACGAACGTATAGAACAGCTCATCGCAATACCGCCGGCTGATGATCCATTCTTCCCGGACAACAGCGCGCACGATGCTTTCGGCTTCTTCCGTTGCAGCGGAGCCGCGTTCCACCGCTCTGCCAACAGCCGTCCGCCAATCCTGGTCCACTACCCCGTTCACAAGAATATTGCCGCCATTGCTGGTGATGGCATAATCCGGAATGACCGTCTCCTGGAACAGGTTAATCCGCCGGTACTGGGCAATCGTACGTGTAGTCACCGGCATGAAGACAATCTTCGCCGCCAGCTCTTTCAGTGTAGCCAGAGCCTGCTGTGAGATATACGATACCGTTCTGCCGTCAACAACCTCTGCCGGAGCCAGACCAGGGGTATCCTCAGGAACGCCTATCGCGCTAGGAGAGTAGATCAGCGTGCGGTCCAGATCGCTGGCGTAGATCATTCACTCTCCCCTTTCAGCGGCTTGATGATTCCACAGCAGGAGTAGGTCAGCCCGGGATATACCTCAACCGGTACGCCCCGGTCCTCAGCCAGCAGCAGAATATGCCGCAGGTTGGGATTGTCCAGCCTGTCGACAAGGATTCTCCAGGGCACTCTGCGCAGCAGTACACGCGTCGTCTCACCGACTCCGGGCTTCACCAGATTGATATTATCAATACCGAAGGTATCCTGGATACTGCGGATATCGGCCAGCCCCTGCCAGGTAATCTCCGGCGGATGCTCAAGCATCTCCGCAGCCTGTGCTAGCGCCTCTGCCGCTACTTCAGCGAAATACGGGGTAATTGCTTCAACGAATACGTTGGACAGGTCACTGTCCAGCCATTCCTTGTAGAATTTGGCCCCGTGGAATTCCTCAGGCCCGATCAGATCATCACGGAGCACCGTACGGCTCATCAGGCCGGATACCGTGGAGTTCAGGCAGGCGCTTGGAATCAGATAATCCTCCCGGGTTCCGTAGGTACCCGAGCAGTGACCGGGATCAGCAAGTACCGCCAGATCATCATTTAGCGTAAGGCCATATTTCTTATACATACTCTCACAGGCCTCTATCAGCACCTGCCGGATGGCCCCCTTGCCGGTCCAGCCATCGATGAATTGCAGCTCGGCATCCCCTCCATGCTGCTGCAGCATATAGAGCACCGCATTCTCATCAATCCCCTTGCCGCGGATAATGGAGATGCTATAATGCGGAAGGTCCGCTCCATATTTCTCAAGAATATAACGTTTGATCAGTACCCCGATCGGAGTGCCCGCTCTCGCCAGAGAGACCAGCACGGTATTCGCCGTTCCCCGCCGGGCAACAATCATCTCGGACACCCCAGCTACAGCCAGCGCCACCTTCCTCGCAGTCTGCTGCAGCGTCTCATGAAACAATTCGATATACTGCTCTGTCGGCTGGTATTCCACCGGAAGCATCTCCGAATAATGCACGCCGGACTGGATCGCTTCCTCCCGCTCCGCCGTCCCCCGCTCAAGGGATACATTGCTTAGATCCTTGAGCAGGAAGGTAACGTCGGAAGCAGGATAGCTGCCCAGTGCCACCGGAGGAGATATTCTTCTATTGTGAATGGCTTCGATATCTATTCCCTTCATAGCCCTGAGCCTCCCGTAACTGGTTCTGGGCTGAACACAACAAGATGTACCTTATTGCCCGCCAGCCTCTGTAAAATATCCGTCATCGGCGCAATCCGCTGCCGGGGCACCTCGCGCTCCAGCAGGACGAAGATATCGTCATACTGGCCGGGGTCCACATTATAGATGAAATTCGTGATCTCCGTATCGCCTGCGGACGGATAGGCAGCGGCGCTGTGCACACCGTAATCCGCACGCCGCTCGGGATGGATCGGACTGCGGGTCGAGGACTGGTACAACACGCCCTCTCCCATCTCTGCGGCGATCCGCATCGGCAGATACATGAACTCGCCTACGCCCATCACCAGCGTACGGGCACCTTCACGCAGTCCCCGAAGCTGCCTGGCCACATGGCTTACAGCTACATCAATCTGCGCATTATCCGCAGACTCCAGACCGAAGCGGCCGCTGTGCTTCAGATATGGCGATGGATTGATAACGCCCTGCCCATCCGCCGAGGTTACAAGAAGCCGCTCTAAGCCGTCGAATGCATAAGTGGTTACAAGCTCTGCGCCTGTGGAAGCAGCGGCTCCGCTATCAGCTGCGGCTTGCAGCTGCGGTATTCCCTCAACCTTGATACTTCCCTGAAGCAGGGATAAAGCGGTTATACGAATTCCCAGCTCCTGCTCCAGATCACGGTAAGCCTGGATATTAGCTTCACTCCGCCAGTCCAAGAGAGAGGCCACTACATAGTCCCTGCGCGGAAATTTGGACTGGATGTCACGGATCGTATTAATCGCCGTATTACCGGTCGTAATCTCGTCATCCACCAGCACAATCGGCTCTGTCCCCGATAACAGTTCAGCATTCAAGGCATAGCAGAGATGATCTACGGCGTGGGAATGCTCCTCTTCAAAGGTGACCACCGATTCCAGCTCAGGAATCAGCTCACGCGTGGTATGAATATAAGACGCACCGCCAGCGAACGCATTATACATGCTATGGCCCAGGGCGGTAGCGGTTTCGGCGAACCCTATAAACAGAACCGGCTGCGGCAGAACCAGGCGCGCAGCAAGCAGCGCATGATAAGCTTCTTCCGCAACTTCAGGATGGATCAGGCCATGAACGGCCTGGTTCATCAGCGGGTCCATAATCTCCCGGTCAACGGTATCCGCGCCCATCTCCAGATACAGAAGCAAGGCGAGTGCAGCTCCGCTGAGCAGCGGGGTATACGGTCCTACGGGAATATGCTTGCCAAGTACTTTGCTGACGAACAGGAAGGAACGCTTCTTATTGATTCGTGCAGCCATGGAGAACAAGGAATCCACAGGCATATGAAAAGGATTCGAGGTTTCTGTTACCGTAACCTGCAGATTCTCGACGATATTAAACGTGTGTGTATTCGTTCTCGGGTAGTAATCCGACAAAATGCTGTTGTTCATGTAACACCCCGTATATTTGAGATCGTAATAAAATTCGTCTGGCCCAGTTCAAATGAGGCTTGATTTCATTCATTTTGTTATAATATTCACTCTTGAACACGCCGCGGCTGCCATCGTTGCTGTCTACAATACTTAAGGCGTCCACATACTCTTCATGCATTACAGTATACATGGCCTGCACCGGTCTGAGGTGGGAGGGGTGGATAATAGTTTTGCCCACAATGCCGTTCTCCTTGTCCAGAATCACTTCCCGGATCAGTCCGTCCATCGAGCTGGAGATGAAATTATTGCGCATCTCGCGGCCATGCTTGCCGTAGGTATCCTCGAAGGGCGTCTCCCGCAGCTGCGGGCGGAGGACACGGTGTCCTTTGCTGGCAAAATACTCCCACACAGGTCCCGAGATCACGTAGCCTTCCTCTACACGGCCAAATACGTTAATGATATCCGACATGCAGTCACGGATCGGCGTCAGGTCATAAATACTGATATCCGGACTGCGCCGCAGTCCGAACAGACTGGAGAAGTCCGTCGCCCCAATCCGGACATTCAGCACATACTCGCGGTATTGCCCGAGCAGATCCCGGACCCCAAGCAGAGTGTCCATCCGGCTCTCCCGGTAGATGATCGGCGCATTCTCCAGAATCGGCATCCCGTACAGCACCGGGGCGGAATAGCTGCGTGTGTCATTGTAATCGGCAATAGCCTCGAAATAATCTGTACCGTTCTCTACGGAGAATTTGGGGAAGACGAAGCCGGTCAGCATGGTGATTAATGATCCCAGCCGGAAAATCAGATCTCTTAGCTGTGCAGGGTTACGTACGCGGATGAACAGCAGCGGAAGACTGCCGAGCTGGTCCGGCTCATTCTCCGCATAAGCGGACAGGAACGCCAGATGCCTGACGATGGACTCTTCGGCATAATCCACTTCACCGTCCCCGATGGCATCCTCCAAATCTATGATTACCGTGATAAGCCCCGAGGCTCTCAGCTTAATAATATCTTCGGCAACACTGGCACGGGTGGCCGGCATATACAGGGCTGCTCCGACGGCATAAGCCAGTAAATCCTTACGGGTAGTATGATCAAATGAAACCGGCGGAACATGGAATAATGAGGCTTCCTGTTCTTGTGTGAGGTAATCGAAATATCTCAAAGCCCTTCCCCCTTAATGTTGTGCCAGCACAATACAAATGGCCTTTGGCTTCGAGCAGAACCAGCTATGCCGTCCTCTCGGGGACGGTATCCGGCTTTCTTTGAACCCAAGCAAAGGCCATGCTATAAACACCTATTACGATTACCCGAAAGGCGCGCCGGAGTCCACCCTTCCCGTGAACCCCGCGCCTTCCTGCACAGCTATAAGGATAAAAATATGAAGCAGAGGTGAATCAGGCTTTGTGGTTCTCGGCCTTCTTCCGTTTGCTTGCGCTATACACGATAGTACCTGCAAACACCGCAATTAGAATACCGAAGAAAATTACATGCGGCAATTCATAGCCGAAGGCTCCGGCAAGCATTTTACCGGCAATCAGTGCAATAAGCAGGAATGCCGTTTGTTCCAGTTCAGGATATCTTGCGATCAGCTTGAGGAACACCTGTGCCACACCGCGCATCATCAGTACGCCGAGAATACCGCCAAGGAAGAGTACCCAGACTTCAGAACTAAGACCGAATGCTGCTACCACGCTGTCAATACTGAAGGCAATATCCATTAATTCAACCAGAAGGACCGTCTTCCAGAAAGAGGCACCTTTATTCTTAATCTCGCCATCTTCACCGCTGCCCTTGAACAGCCCTTTGTAGGCAATATAGAAGAGATACAAGGCCCCGAGCACCTTAACCAGCGTAAATTTGACGAGATAGGTCCCCAGACCAATCGCCAGGAATCTGAATAAATAAGCGCCGAGTATCCCGTAGAACAAAGCCTTACGCTGCTGCTCCTTCGGAAGGTGCTTAACCATAACCGCCAGTACAAGCGCGTTATCAGCGGACAACAGACCCTCCAGCAGAATCAGACTTCCGATAATTCCCCAGCTGACAGGGTCGGAGAGCGTTCCTGCAATATCACTCCATGAGAAGAAATGCCCGTAATTCTCACCGATACTCCTAAAAAAATCACTGAACCAGTCCATTCCACTTGCGCCTCCGGTAATATCAAATTATTTGCTTCCCGCTACCCAGCGAAGCCCCCAGCCATAAGCCTCATCCATCTCCCGGTGACCGCTGAAATATTGCACGAGCCGTTCAATACTGAAGGTCTCATTGTCCACATTCCGGATCAGCGCGATGGCACACATGCCTTTACGGTTGTTATGCTCGTCCAGATTAACGATAATATCCGGTCCTCCATCCTGCTTCAGGGTAACCACTCCATCCGCCTCAGACCAGTTGGTAACTCCTTTGTAAATAAAGGCAAACACCAGAATCCGTTCGATCTGGGCAACCTTACTTCCGTTTATACGCAGATTCTCGCCGGATGTTACGGAGCCGGTCCGGTCATCTCCATCGAGCATCATATAAGGCTGCTGCTGCAGGTTACCGAACGCATTGCCCAGTGCCTGCACCACGCCTTTGCTGCCGTTCTTCAGCTCATACAGACAGGCCAGATCGAGATCCACCCCGCCCTTGTTACGGCTGAACAGCCCTCCGCCCTGCTTCTGGTTCCAGTTGAGGTTAATCAACAGCTCACCCAGTCCGGAGGCGGATTTCTTCAGGTTAATCGAATCGCCCTTCTTCTTCAGCTCAATCTTCTTCAGATTGAGATTCAGCGCCGGTGCGGGAGCAGCCTCCTGCTTAGGCGGTGCCGGTGCAGGCGGTGGCGGAATCACAATATTCGGTCTGGATGACTCCGCGCGGGGCGGCGGCACTTGAAGCGGCGGGCGTCCCGGCGGCGTCTGTTCCTGCGGCTTCGGTGCCGGTGCAGGCTCATCCTCAACTTCTATGCCGTAGTTGCCGCAGAGCGCCTTAAGCCCGCCCGAGAAGCCCGCAACAATCGCACTGTATTTCCATTCTTCACCATGTCTATATAATTCTCCAACTACAACAGCCGTTTCCACAGAGAACTGATTTCCGAGGTTACACCGCAGAAGCTGCGCACCTGTCGCCTGATTTACGACCCGGCACTCCGCTTCGCTCATTTGTCCGAACATCTGCTTGCGGTTTTCTCCGTCATACAGAGTAAGGGTGAAGGCAATCTTCACTATGTTTGCCGGAATCCGCTCCAGCGAGACCTCGAACTGCTTCAATCCGCCCGAAGCCGTCCCCGGCACATCCTTATAGGTGATATAGGGAGTAGACGGGTTATTATAAAAAATCAGATCATCGTCACTGCCCACTTTACCGCCAGCTCCAAGCAGGAATGCGGAAGCATCAATATCCATGGAAGACGGAGCTTTCCACCCGATCTCAACCGTAATGCTGCGGAGCCCCGGGCTCCCTTTGGTCAGGTCTGCTTTCTGCCCTTTGACTACTTCTGTATTCATTCTTACGCCACCTTTATACATGGATAAGAGCGCAACTTATCAGATTTTGTGTATAAAAAGGGCAGGATCGATGATGATCCCGCCTTTGAAGCTCTTATTGCGCGTCCAGCCCGTAGTTTTTGCATAATGCGCTTAGTCCGCCGGCGAAGCCGCTGCCGATCGCCTGGAATTTCCAATCCGCCCCCTGGCGGTAGAATTCACAGAAGACTACAGCCGTCTCGGTGGAGAAATCCTCGCCCAGATCGAACCGCAGAACCTCACGGTCGCTGGATGCATCTACAACGCGGACAAAAGCATTGGAGACTTGTCCGAAGTTCTGCGCCCGGGTCTCATAATCATAGATCGTGACCGTGATCCCGATACGCTGAATATTCGCAGGCACCAGACTGAAGTCTACGATGATCTGTTCATCATCCCCGTCGCCTTCACCTGTACGGTTGTCGCCTGTATGGGTTACAGAGCCTGTACCGCCAGTCGGGTTGTTATAGAATACAAAGTCATTTTCGCTTTTGGCTTTGCCGTCCTCATGCAGCAGGAATGCTGATGCATCGAGGTCGAAATCCTTGCCGCCGCTATACTTGTTTGTATCCCAGCCCAGTCCTACTACAACTTTGGTCAGACCCGGATTCGTCTTGGTAAGATCAATCCGCTGTCCTTTGGAAAGACTGATCGTCACTGTCAAAAACCCTCTTTCCTTACAGATTTAATTCCCGTAATGTCAGAGTCTTATTGCAGGCCGTAATCACGGGTCAAGCCGGCCAGACCGTCCTTGTAGCCGCTGCCGATCGCGTTGAATTTCCATTCTGCGCCGTTACGGTACAATTCACCGACAACTACGCCTGTTTCAACGGAGAAATCTTCACCCAGGTCAAAGCGGATCAGTTCCTCACTATTCGCATCGTTAACGATACGCACATAAGAACGGGAGACTTGTCCGAAGTTCTGGCTTCTGGACTCTGCTTCATAGATGGTAATGGTGAAGGCAATCTTGTCCACATCTGCAGGAACATTAAGCAAATCGACTTGAACCTGCTCATCGTCTCCGTCGCCTTCTCCTGTACGGTTATCGCCGGTGTGAACGACAGATGCGTTCTCGTTCTGCTTGTTGTTGAAGAAGATGAAGTTGGTTTCTTTATCTACTTTACCGCTGGCATTGGTCAGGAACACGGAAACGTCAAGGTCAAAGTCCTTACCGCCATCGTATTTATTCGTATCCCATCCTAGGCCGACTGTGATTTTGGATAAGCCCGGGTTGGTTTTGGTCAGATCGATTTTTTGTCCCTTGGATAAGTTGATAGCCATGAATAGAGCCCTCTTTTCTCAAATTGGATTTAGATATAGCGTTCTGCCAGCTGATTGATATGCGCTGCGTGGGCGCCTTCACCGATGGCGGCGAATTTCCACTCATCGCCGTGACGGTACAACTCACCGCAGATCAGTGCCGTGAAGCCTGTATAATTGTCTGTCAGATTAAACTTAACCAATTCTGCGTTGCCTGCCGCATTAATAATGCGGATATACGCAGATTTGATCATCCCGAAATCCTGCTTGCGGTTCACAGCATCGTAGATGTTGACTACAACCAGAACCTTATGGACATCGGCAGGAATCGACTTCAGATTCACATTAATCTGCTCGTCGTCCCCGTCTCCCTCACCCGTCAGGTTATCTCCCGAGTGAACCACGGAGTTGTTCGTATTCTGTTTGTTGTGAAAGCAGACGAGGTTCAGCTTATTGGTCAGCTTGCCGTTCTCATTCAGCAGCAGCGCTGAGGCATCGCAGTCCACGTTCGCCTGTTTCTTGACGCCAAAGAATCCTCTTGCCGGTTCGGCAGGGTCCCAACCCAGTCCTACAATTACGTTAGACAGTCCGGCATTGCCTTTGGTTAAATCGATCTTCTGACCTTTTACCAGATTAATTCCAGCCAACTTGAAGTACCTCCGTTTCCAGATAGAAGTGTGCTTGCGGGTGTTACATCAGTGATACGGCGATGAATCGCCTAAAGTTTCACCTAATTAGCAAATGGAATCCAGCCTGTAATTACAGGCTGAATTCACTAGGGCTAAGTGACAGCACATTGCAGATATTCCGCACAACCGCTTTCTCATGCTCATCGAAGTCACCGTCAGCCGCACCAATCGCGGAGCATACGCCTACAATAACGCGGCCAATCTCCGGTTTGCTGCTGAACTTTGCAATCGCCTTGAGCGCTTCCTGCTTGCCGATTTCGGGCGAGAATTCGAAGTTGCTCACATAGAAATTAAACTGGGCGATGACATCTCTCATATCAAATACCTTAAGTTCATTGCTGAGATTCATGTACCCCGCCATCTTGTTCTTCTCGGATTCCTCAATCTTGCCGTCAGCCGCAGCCACCAGTGCGCAGCCTGCCACTACAGCATTCATGAAGTCTTTATTTTTAAATTTCTTAACCTGTTCTGTCAGTCCGTTTTTTGTCGTATTCAGCCAATTTTTAAATGTGCTCATCGTATTCTCCTTCTATCATTATGGAATTATGACCAGCAGAAAGCCTATGCGGTCTTATTAAGCACCCTATCCTTGTCTGCCGGAAATATAAGGATAAATCATTATGCAGAACCGCTGTCATCCTTATACTTTAAAAAAAGATATCCCCGAGCCTCCTCCCCGCCACCCTGGGCAGCTATTCACGCTTGGACTTATTGCCTATTTCTTACTCTTCTAATATAACCGATTAAATAACAATATTCTACTTTGGGCGATTCTTACAGCACCTTGGACAGAAACTCCCGTGTACGCTCATGCGACGGGCTGCCGAACAACTGCTCCGGCGCACCCTGCTCGACTATGGCCCCTTGCTCCATAAAAAGCACCCGGTCCCCCACTTCACGGGCGAAGCCCATCTCATGGGTCACCACAACCATGGTCATCCCCTCGCGGGCCAGCTCCTTCATAACCGCCAGGACCTCGCCCACCATCTCGGGGTCCAGGGCCGAGGTCGGCTCGTCGAACAGCATGATCTTCGGCTCCATCGCCAGCGCCCGGGCAATCGCCACCCGTTGGGCCTGACCGCCGGAGAGCGAGGAAGGGTACATCTCCGCCTTCTCGCTAAGACCCACCTTCTGCAGCAGCTCTAATGCCTTCTGCCTCGCTTGATCCGCCGTCCATTTCCGCACCTTCATCGGGGCCAGCATGATGTTCTCGATCACTTTCCGGTGCGGAAACAGATTGAACTGCTGAAAGACCATCCCCAGCTCGGTACGGATATCGTTAATCCTTGTGCTCTTGGCGATCAAGGAAGTGCCTCCAATGATAATATCGCCCGCTTGCGGCTGCTCCAGCAGATTAAGGCAGCGCAGAAAGGTCGATTTGCCCGAGCCCGAAGGCCCGATGATGACCACAACCTCCCGGCTGTGAATGTCGACGCTGATATCCGTCAGTACCTGATGGGCACCGAATGATTTGTACAGATGCTTGACTGAAATAATCGGTTCCATAGGGGTTACACCTTCCGTTCAATATAATTAAGCAGCTTGCTGAGCGAATAAGTAAGAATGAAATAGATCAGTGCAGCGGTCAGATACGGCTCCCAGATCCGCAGGTATTGGCCTTTCATGGTATTGCTCCAGTACATAATCTCAGGGGCGGCAATCAGCGCCAGCAGCGAGGAATCCTTAACCAGCACAATGAATTCATTCCCGAACGCGGGAACCATCCGTTTGATCGCCTGGGGCAAAATAATGAAGCGCATCGCCTGCTGCCGGGTCATTCCGAGGGACAGGGCCGCTTCCCGCTGTCCGGGGTCGATGGACTGGATACCGGCGCGGAAGATCTCCGCAGAATAGGCGGCGGAATTGAGCGACAACGCCACGAATGCGCTCATCAGTACGTAGGTTTTGCCGTAGAACAACGGGATCAGGCCGAAATGGACGATCAGAATCTGCACATAGAGCGGCGTACCGCGGAAGATGTTGATATAGGCATGGAAGGGCCAGCGGAAATACCATTTGGGCGCCATTTTACCGAAACCGATAATCAGCCCCAGCAAGGAGCCGCACAGAATGGAGACCAGCGATACGCCGATGGTGAACAAGGTCCCTTTTAGCAAAACCGGTAAATAATGAACGATGATGTCGAATCTGAAATCCATAGAATTCTTCCCTTCTCTTCTGCTTCTGACTTACTCAAAAAAAGAAGCACGCGCAATAGCAATCATTACGCATGCTTAGTTGTTGCGGTTCTTAGGCTACTTCGCGTTCATAAGCGCCGCCGTGTCCGGCTCTTCGCCGAACCATTCCTTGTAGATCTCCGCATATTTGCCGTTCTCGATGACCTTTTTGATCGCCGGGTCCAGCTTCTCCTTCCATTCGCTGCCCTTCGGATACAGGATACCGTAGTACTCGGAGCCGAAATTCTCCTTGTCGATAATGCCTGTCAGCTTCTCCTTCGGGTTGTTCTTGATGTATTCGTTCACGATGGCGATATCCGCGACCACCGCATCCGCCCCGCCGCCGTTCAGCTCCATCAGCGCTACCGCATTGCTGTCGAACCGCTTCAGGTTGCCGTTGTCGACGCCCATAATGCCGCTCATCAGCTCATCTGCTGTCGTAGCCGCCTGAACCGCAACCTTCTTCCCCTTCAGGTCCAGGGCGGATTTGATGTCGCTGCCTTCCTTCACCATGATCATGTTCGTAGATTCGAAATAAGGGATAGAGTAGTCATAGGTTTCCTTGCGCTCATCTGTAATCGATACCGAGGATACGCCCGCCTGATATTCAGTGCCCTGCTTCACACTGGTCAGCATGGTATCCCAGCCTGTGTTGGTGAGCGTGTAATCGATGCCGGCCTCCGCCATTACCGCCTTGATGAAATCAATGTCAAAGCCCTTGATCGTATCGGTATCCATATACTCCATTGGTGCATAGCTGGCATCAGTAGCGATTTTGAGGCTTTTCCCGTCCGCACTGCCGCCTTTTGCATCATTATCAGAGCCACAACCCGCTATTGCCAAGACCAGGAGTGCCACCATACCTGACATCGCCCACTTTTTTCGGATTCCCATTCTCCAATCCCCCTACTTATTTGTAAAATAACTTAAGGAGATTTTATCAGATTAAAGTAATGATGACAATTAACTTTATCCATTCATGTAATATAATATGACACTATTATCGATATATTGTAACATATCATGCAAAAAAGCAGCCAAAACGTCCCGGAGAGAGCTCCCCGGTAGCATTTTGGCTGCTTACTGAATTGGTCAATACATATTAGCGCATAAGTTAGAAGGTCAGATCACCGTCATACGAAGCAATCATCCGGTACAGCTCCGGACGGCGGTCACGGAAGATCCCCCATTCAATCCGTCCTACCTCAAGAGCATCCAGATCGAATTCGCTGACCAGCACGGTCTGCTCATCCCGTCCGGCTTCGACAATCTTGTTGCCCTGCGGACCAGCAATGAATGACGAGCCGTAGAAATCAATGCTGGAATCCTCGTCAGTCTCCTTGCCGATCCGGTTGGAGGCCACGACAGGAATCAGGTTAGCGGCAGCATGACCGAGCATGCAGGTCTGCCAGTGATCCTTGGAATCAATCGACCCGTCCTGCGGCTCCGAGCCGATGGCTGTAGGATAGAACAGAATCTCCGCCCCCATCAGGCTCATCACCCGGGCAGCTTCCGGGTACCATTGGTCCCAGCATACACCGACTCCGATTTTGGCATAACGGGTATTCCACACCTTGAAGCCGGTATCGCCCGGGTTGAAGTAGAATTTCTCTTCATAGCCTGGACCGTCAGGAATATGGCTCTTGCGGTATTTGCCCATCACGGTTCCGTCCGCATCAATTACCGCCAGCGAGTTGTACCGCGCATAATTCTTCTTCTCATAAAAGCTGATCGGCAGCACCACCTCAAGCTCCTTGGCGATAGCCTTGAAGTGGTTCACCGCCTTGTTCTGCTCAAGCTCCGTAGCATAGGCATAGTAATCCGACTTCTCCTTCTGACAGAAATACGGCGTCTCGAACAGCTCCTGCAGCAGAATAATCTGCGCGCCTTGGGCAGCCGCCTCTCTAACCAGTGTCTCCGCTTTGCGGATATTCTCATCAATGTCGCCGGAACAGCTCATTTGCGTCGCGGCTACTTTTACTTGTCTCATGGTTGTTCCTCCTTGGTTGGATCTCAGTCTAATCCACCGCAGGCATCTGCTGGGTGGTGCAATGCACGTTCCCGCCTTCGCCGATCACGGCCATTCCGTTCACGGTACGGATGCGACGGTCCGGGAACAGCCCGGCCAGCGTCTCTTCAGCCAGCTTGTCCGTTTCAGCCGCTGTACCGCCGAAGACTGGCAGGATAATTCCGCCGTTCACGAAATAGAAATTCAGATAGCTCAGCGTCAGGCGGCTGCCCTCGAAGTCCACGCGGGGCGGCTGCTGGATGCGGATAATCTCCAGCTTCCGGCCTTTGGTATCAACCGTCTGCTCCAGAATACGCAGATTCTCCTGCGTAATCGCATAGTTCTCATCCTGCGGGTCCTCGCAGACCTGGATAATCACCTTACCCGGTGCCGCGAAGCAGGCGATATTATCGACATGCCCGTCCGTCTCATCCCCGCTGAGGCCGCGCTTCAGCCAGATGATGGACTCGGTCCCGGTATATTGCTTGACATAATCAGCAATCTCTTCGCGGCTAAGCTCAGGATTACGGTTCGTATTCAGCAGGCATTCCTCTGTGGTCAGCAGGGTGCCCTCGCCATCTGTATGAATGGAGCCGCCCTCCATCACCAGCGGAGCATCGAACGCATTGACCTCCAGGTGCTTCAGAATCTGCGGAGCCACCTCATCATCGAGATCCCAAGGCGAATATTTGCCGCCCCAGGCATTGAACTTCCAGTTGACCCCGGCCAGCTTGCCGTCAGGACCCGAGAGGAAGGTCGGCCCATTGTCCCGCAGCCAGGCATCATTGTGCCGGATCGGGAGCAGCGTCACGTTAGCGCCAAGTGCTAATTCCTCAACAGCTTCCAGCTCATCCGGATTGACGATAACCGTCACCGGCTCGAATTCGGCAATCGCGCGGATAATCTCGGCATAGCCCCCGCTAACCGCTTCATGATTATCAGGGTGTACCATCGAGTCCTTCACCGGCCAGGAAATGAAGGTCCGTTCATGCTTGGCCCATTCGGCAGGCATTGTATAGTGTAAATCACGTGGATGCATCATTTAGTTACCTCTGCTGTTTAGTTTTTGAAGCCCGGGATCTCCCCCGCAAGCTCCTCACCCATCATACATGAATATGCTGCTGGGCTCAATTGCTGCGCAGCAATAATCCCTCTGGAAATATCCAGAGGGACTGCCATAGAAGCATAATAATCTGCGGTACTGTAATCAGAAAAACTGTGAGACTCTAATCAGAGAGATTGCGAGACTACAATCAGAGAACCTCAGGGATGAATCGATTTTACAGAGTGATACGCTTGATTATATTCCCCTCAAAATCCTTAATGCTGAACTCCCCGTTCTCCAGAATGCCATAGGAATTCGGATTGTTCTCCTTGGGCAGCGCGATCGATCCGGGGTTGAGCAGGGTAATGCCGTCCTTCACCTCTGCCACAGGCAGATGCGTATGCCCCTGAATGAACACATCCTGCGGGGTGAGCGCCGGTAAATTGTCGATGCTGAAGCCATGCCCGTGGGTGGCGAAGATTTTGCGGCCTTCATGTAGAATCAGCACATAGTCGCCCATCATCGGGAAGTGCAGCAGCATCTGATCCACCTCGGCATCACAGTTACCTCTTACCGCCGCCAGTGATTTGCCCGATTCGCTGTAAGCATTCAGCCTGTCGGCGACCCCCTGCGGATTATACCCCTCCGGCAGCGGATTCCTCGGTCCGTGATACAGGAAATCCCCCAGAATAACCAGCGTGTGCGGCTGCTCCTCGTCCGCCTTCGCCAGCGCCTGTTCCAGCCAGTACAGTGATCCGTGAATATCGGAAATGAACATCAGCTTCATTCTTACGCTTCCTCTCTATCCATATAGGTTGAACAACTGCTGTGACTCTCTATAAAATCCTGCCCTAAATGCAACATTCCGCGCACCATTCCGGCACAAATCAGCTATTGTTGCATAAAAGGCAGGATTCCTTCTCCTCGCAGCGAAAATACATTATAAATCCTGCAGTTTGTACAACAATCCACCTATATGCCGCATATCGTTAAACCAAAATTGTACTATATACAAAAATCGGATGCATCACAGCGCACGTAAGATAAGACTAGAATATCCGGGTAAAAGCCTGCCTCCATTGTAAACGCCTCAGCCGGATGAACGCAAAGCAAGACGCCCTGACGGGCGTCTTTTAGCAGGCCTTCTCGTAACAGGGCGTTCCGTAACAGAGCCTCTCGTAACAGGACGTTTCTTGCCAGGGCGCCCCGTAACAGGGCCTCTCTAGAAGAGACATTCCTTGAAGGGTAACGCTTGCCTTAGCGTCTACTTGCAACTTACTTAATCAGCAAGCCTCAAGGCAGATTGGACGAGCCCATCAGGAAGCGGTCTACCTCGCGGGCAGCCTGGCGGCCCTCGTTAATCGCCCAGACCACAAGGCTCTGGCCGCGCCGCATGTCGCCGGCTGTGAAGACGCCCTCCACATTCGTTGCCTGCGCGCCGAACTCTGCCTTCACGTTGGAGCGCTCATCGCGCTCCACGCCAAGCTGTTCCAGCACCGTCTCTTCCGGTCCGGTGAAGCCCAGCGCCAGCAGCACGAGCTGCGCCTGAACAACCTCTTCGCTGCCCGGCACTTCTACCGGGGCCATCCGCCCGTCTTCCGTACGCTTCCATTCAATACGCACTGTATGCAGCTCCTGCACATGTCCGCCTGCATCGCCCACGAAGCGCTTGGTATTGACCAAATAGCGGCGCGGATCTTCTTCATATAACGAAGCCGCCTCCTGCTGTCCGTAGTCCACCTTCAGCACCTTCGGCCATTCCGGCCACGGGTTCCCCGGCTGGCGGGTCAACGGTGACTGCGGCATAATCTCCAGTTGGATCACACTGCGGCAGCCGTGGCGGATCGAAGTGGCTACACAGTCCGTCCCCGTATCTCCGCCGCCGATAACGACAACATCCTTGCCTGCCGCGGACAGATACTCTCCGTCAGCCAGTTCGGAATCCAGCAGGCTCTTCGTGTTCAGCGTCAGGAACTCCATCGCCTGATGAATGCCGCGCAGCCCGCGGCCTTCGAGCGGCAGATCACGCGCTTTGGTCGATCCGCCGCAGAGAACCACTGCATCATGTTCCTCCTGTAACTGAGCCGCTGTAATATCTCTGCCGATCTCGGTCCGGGTGACGAAGGTCACGCCTTCCGCAGCCAGCAGATCTACCCGGCGCTGCACCTTCTTCTTATCCAGCTTCATGTTCGGAATACCGTAGGTCAGCAGTCCGCCGATCCGGTCAGCCCGCTCATAGACCGTTACACTGTGTCCCGCCTTGTTCAGTTGGGCAGCGCAGGCAAGCCCGGCAGGGCCGGAGCCTACGACGGCAACCTTCTTGCCTGTCCGGGTAAGCGGCGGCTCAGGAACGATCCAGCCTTCCGCGAACCCTCTATCTACAATCGCTTTCTCGATCGATTTAATCGTTACCGAATCACCGTTCTTCCCTACTGTGCAAGAGCCTTCACAAGGCGCAGGGCAGACGCGTCCCGTAAATTCCGGGAAGTTATTCGTCTTGTGCAGGCGCTTCAGCGCAACCTGCCAGTTGCCGCGGTAGACCATGTCATTCCACTCTGGAATCAGATTATGCAGCGGACAGCCGCTGGCCATCCCTGACAACATACGCCCGACATGGCAGAACGGTGTTCCGCAATCCATACAGCGGGCACCCTGCTCACGCAGCTGTTCTTCCTCCATCGGAACCGAGAATTCATTCCAGTTCTTAATCCGCTCCAGCGGCTCGCATTCAGCAGGCGTGCGCCGCTGATATTCTATAAATCCGGTTGTTTTACCCATCCCTGTCATCCTCCGAGTCTCTCTGATTGGCCGCCGAAAGGTAATAGACGGCATTCATGCCCACACCCGGCTCCAAAAAGAAACACACTCTTCTGTCACCGTCCGTTATTCTGTCACTGTAAAGCAGCGAAGCAAGAGGCTATAACGGGGCTTCATATCACCCCGGTACAGGCTCTTGCACGGTTATAATAAGGGGAATAAATGCCTTCATATTACCACCTACCCGCAGGGAGGGAACATGAGCAATATCACCTTTTGTGTTAACGTTATGTGGCAAATCGTGCACAGCAGACTCAGGCAGCATCCTTTTTCTTGAACATATTGTAGACCGAGCTGAACACCCCGAACAGAATGCCAGTTAACGGGAAGACGATCCAGTTGATCTCCCACTGGTCGAACACAAAACCGCTCACCAGAAAAACACAAGTAACCAGCGGCCAGATCACAGCGGCAACCGCACCGACAAACCGGTCCTCCTCCTTCTTCGCTTCACTAAAATCCCCGGTCTTCAGCAGTCTCTGATAAGCCCCCCGGATATTCCCGTAATACACAAAGAGGAACACGGCAACAGCCACCATAATCAATAGAACGGCTACCCCGTAGGAGCTGTATTCATCTCCGAACGCAGCAGATACAAAGATGGCAATCGGCGATACTACGCATAAACAGACCCCCATGATAAGCGACAGCGTATAGGTGGCGGCAAAAGCCGACTGTCTCTGCTCAATATATGCCTCCAGCGGATACGGCAGACTGAACCCGGACTCCAAATATTTGTATTTCTCCATTTTCGTGCCACTGTAGATGAATAACGCGATAGCAGGAACGAGGAGCAGTAACAGGGAGACCAGCCCGATCATGCTCATCGCATCCTCAGAGAATACAGAGTCCATGAACCCGTTCTCCCCCAGACCTGAGATCAGGATAAGCAGAGCAGCGCCTAGCATAATCAGCCCTACACCCCAGCCTACGAGCAGGCCGGATCTTTTTTTGGCAGCGATAAATCCCTCTACAGCAAGCTCATCCAACATGGGCAGCCCTAGTCCTTCCTCCTTACGAACCTCTCCAAGCCCCAGCTCGCTTACCAGCTCATCAATGTTTCCGAATTCGGAAATGACGATGCCGACCGCCTCATTCTCCGACTTCCCTTCACTCTTCTGTTCATGGTATTTCTCCTCCATGTTGCCAAGCAGCTCCTGCTTCAGCATAAACATCTGTTCTGTTCTGGGCAAAGATGCGAACATATTGTTCAAGTATCCAATGATGGTATCCAAGTTCCTCACAGCTCCTTTATGAATTTGTTGATAACTTCCTGCGTTACCTGCCATTCTTCGCATTTTGCCCGGTAGTAGGCCAGGCCCAGGGGAGTGATGCGGTAGTAGGTGCGTCTTTTGCCAAATGTCTCATCCAGATAGAAGGAATCGATATAACCGTTCTTCTCCAGCCGGGTGAATGCCGAATAGAGTGTGGTCTCCTTCATAATGTATTTCTCATCCGATAGCTTCCGTATATTCTTGGAAATCTCATAGCCGTAAGACTCCCCGCCCAGAAGCATGTAGAGGATCATCGTGTCGTTGTATCCCCTAATCACATCACTGCTGATCAATTGCCTGCCTCCTATTACTTCATCTGTCGTAGTAATTAAGTTCAGTTTAGCACAATTACTACGACAGATGAAGTAGTTTTTTTACGTGGGAATACTATTTATATTAAAAGCGGGCTTATGGGCGGTTTCCGTGCTAAAGCAGGCTCGGATAAACCCTTGACATAAAAGCGCCCCTTGGAGAGTTTCCTCCAAAGGACGCTTAAAATGAATCTTATTCCTGGACTTTGATGTCCCGTTTTTCGGAATCATCTGATACACTAAAGGGGCGAGCGAACCCGACAAAGTTTCTCGCCCAAAAGTCGATTGTTCACCCAATCGGCTTTTTCATTTGCTCACCTATCGAATTGTACTGATTAATCAATTCATCCAATACCATTGATTGCTTGATTACAGCCGGATGCTGAAAATTCTCGTGCTTTGTTGTAAGAGCATGAAGGCGATTCCTGGCACGTTCAATACGTAACTGTATGAGCATGCTTTTTTTCATCGTAAAGCAACATCTCCTTTCTGTGATATTTTAGGTTTTTATGTCAAATAATTGCACAACACTCAGATGACAACTCTCCATTTATTGTTAATAATGGTTGAAACAAATTTAAATTGCCTCCTTAATATACAAAAAGCTTTCTCTCAGGAGAAAGCTTTTTTTGTGCAAACCGATGAAGTTGTAATATCTTAGCCCCAGCCAACGCCATGCCCCATTGTGGTTAATGTAGTCATAACAGGAGCCACAGTAGCAACAAGACAACTAAACGAAACTAAGAGGAACCATGTTTTTTTCCGCATTGATTCGATGCACCTCACTCACAAGTTTTTTAAATATCCTTTTCGCTTCTTGATCCGCATGATCACGATATTGTTCAAAAAGAGTCATACAGGTGATCATATTCCGTACACTTTTTATATTAACAGAAAAATCCAATCCTTCTAATATAAGATTAATTGCATTGTCCGGATTTTCCGGGCTTTTATTGAATTTATAAACACCCAAGTCACTTAAAAACTGAGCATACTTTTCTCCTAAAATTGATTTGTTATATTGGCCGTATTGACCCTCGATAGCTTGAAATGGAATAAATGCCTTAAACCGCTCCAATATGTCATCAATGTCGAAACCAAATTGATTCGCCGCTTGAACAATGTTACCCAAAGCAACAAAGATTTCTTCCGGATGATCGGCCACAAAATTAGCATAATCATATACTGCCTCAGCTTCACCAGACCATATTCGATACAGATATGTATTGGCTTTACCCCACTCAACGAATTGATTCATAAGGAATATAGCTTCCTCGTCATCTTCACGTATCCAAGACCTCCCTTCTGAATATAAAGCGACATATTGCAATGCTCCAGTGTAATCCTTATATTCTTCGCATACAGCGGAACGAACCAGCCAAGCATAAAAGATGTAGAAGTAGACTGGTCGTTCAGACTTCTTTTCACTTTCTCTAACGTTGTGTAAGTCATACTGGATTTGAGAAATCCGAAGCATTTCTTCAGCTAATTCATCTACCCTTTTCCACTTATGTACAGTAACCAGCACATCAATAAGGCACTTTAGTGCTTCCAACTGATCGGCTTCATGCAACCGATTCACGTAATCTTCAAATACCATCGCTGCTCTATAGTTTTTTTCCAAATCATTACCTAGCTCAACTAAAAATAAGCGATAACGGCAAAACGCCAACCGCTCGGAATGCTGAAATTTTTCAGCTTTACTCACATTATCATAGAGCAATGCTGCAGCTTGATGATACTTACTAGCAAACAGTTCTTCAGCAACATCAAACAGCGCTGGAACATAAGACAAATTATCAAGTAACCGCGTGACTATCCGCTCAATACAATCCAGACGCCCTAGAACCGCACACTTGATAATAAACGGACGTATTCTACGCATCGATGCGAAAAAAGCAAAACACTCTTCTACATATAAATCAAACAGAGCGTCCTCCTCTAATCCCAGCGCACCTGTAATTAATTCTAACTGCCTAACAGAGATTGGCCTGCTCCCCTGGAGTATCCGGCTAAGTGATCCAGAATTAATTCCAGAGAATGCAGAAAATTGAGCGTAGTTCATCTTCTTGCTCCGCATGTAGTTCAACAAAATCTGACGTATTGATTGTTCTACATCCAAATAGACACAATCCCCTTTCATGAAATACCCATATTTTAGGATGTTCATATTAATTATAGTAGTTCTTAATCGAACGGTGGTCAACAATGCAATTTGGTGACTATTTAAATGATTAAAACTACCAGAAACCAGGGTGATTTGTTAAAGAAAAACTCAATCATCAGAAGAAACATAGGGTTCGCCTCTCGCTGTTACATGTTATATGAATGATAACTATTAATATATACATCTTATAAAATAAATTCAATCATATAAAGTGTATTTCATTCCTGATTTCAATCATATATCCATCTGCCTATTTATCCCTTTCTTACCTACACTTTTAGTCAAGCAGTCTTCTGAAAGGAATGAATACATAGTGGATTACTCCCTCACATTAGTACGCATCGGACAACTGGTACGCCAATGCAGACTCAGTCAAAACTTGACTCAAGAACAATTAGCTGAGTTGGTCGGGACCAGCCACACGACCATCGGAGCCATCGAGCGAGGGGAACGTAATGTCACCGTCCGCTCGCTGCATCGAATAGCGGATGCATGCCAAACAGATCTGTTCTCCATGCTCTTGGTAGACCAACCTAATAACGAGCAGTTGTCTTCCATCATTGCGCTACTGATTGATCGAAGCCCCAGCGAGTTGCGCACAGCCTTGAACGTGCTTCAAAGTATCTTTCAACCACCTTCCTAGTAGCCCATCAGATTTCAACTTGTGAAAATCACTTTAACTAATGGCTTGCTGAGGGTTTATCGCGCCCCGTTTAGTGTGCAAGTGTGAGGCTTAATTGTAATTTGTACAACTAAATCGCCCTATGTGCCGCCGAATCTCTGTTTAGCTGTATTTCGTGCAATTAAAATGCCTCTATATCTGGATTTCCGTCCATCGTGGCAGATTTAGTTGTACAGAATACAGTTAGAAGAGGAAAGCCTCTCGTTTCACTGTTTTTAGTTGCACAGAATACATTTAACTCTCGTTGTTTGCTGCGAACTGAATGCATTATTTACACCTTCCAGAATATGAGCTCATCCGTCAAGTCCATAACACCGAGTCCTCCAGTAGAAGGGAGCCCTGACTCTACCATTTTAAATTTGTTGCTCAGATATGGCCTAATAATCAAGAAAAAGAGCAGGTTATCGAAGAGATAGTCCGCTCTTTTTGCACCAATAATAAGATTAGACCATCAGTTGGGATTGACAGAAAAATCATACTTTTATATGATTTATTTATCGCACGATAAATAAATGATTGGAACTGATCACAATGGCAGCAAAGGAAGATAAGAAGCAAAAAATTATGGAAAGTGCCTTGACCTTATTTGCAGAAAATGACTACTACAGGACAACAACCGCCATGGTAGCTAAATCAGCGGGAGTTACACAGCCCTACATCTTTCATTTTTTTGACAACAAAGAAGACTTATATGTAGCAGTGTTAAAACATGCCTACGATCGGATTCATGACACTTTTATGGAAGTCGAGGCACCTGCTGATCAGTTGGTTGGCGCGATGGGCAGCAGTTTTTTCAACTTAATGGAGACACACCGTTCCGAAGTATTAATGGTTATGCAGGCTTATACCATCTCGGAAGCGGGGATCAAACAACATTCTGCTAAGCTCTATAAGACTATTTTTGATGAAGTGACTGCCAAATTTCAGAAAGCAGGGTTACCCAATGCGGAAGAAAATACGATCCGTTTTATGAGTATGGGGCTGCTGGTCACGTTATCCGAGGTGCTTGATTTATCAGAAATAAAACAATCCATACTAATGACTAAGAATTGAATCAGGGGCAAGCAGCAAACGGATAAATCTTATCTGTTACTGCTTGCAATTATTTTTGATAATTATTTATTGATTGATAAATAAATTTGAGAGTGTGATCGAACCGTGCCTACTATGTTCAACGAATTGATGACATCTGCCGTATCTATTTTCAAGCGTGAACAAGCGCTCGTTATGCTTGGACTGCTTGGGTTTGTTATTGCGGGATGTGCTGCTGTCTATATGTTCTTTCAAGGAGCAGTTGTTCTGCCGGAGGGTAATATTAAAAATGTATTCTCGTTTGCAGCAGCACTAGGAATTTTTCTGTTATCCATTGCTGCGATCTTACCCTTTGCAGGCTTTACCGTTCGCATGAGAAAAGTGGTTCGCCGGCTTCTTATCGCTGCTGCTTCATACAGCTATGTAATTGAAACCCTGCAGAATTTCCGGGGCTTCAATCCCCGTTTCTCTAAAGCCGGCGGACCGGTGGATATCCTTGCGGGAGCTTTATTTGGCGTCGTATCTCTTTCTTTTGTCATCTCGGGCATCCTGCTTACTGTCCAATTTCTGAAAATGAAGGCTCCATTATCGCGCCCTGTAATTATCATCGGTATCCGTTATGCCTTGCTGTCGGTATTCATAGCTAATCTCGCAGGACTGATCATGATGAGTTTACAAGGCCGTTTTTTCGGAGCTGGAGGCAATTATATTGTACTACATGGAATTGGCCTCCATTCGCTCCAAACCCTACTGTTACCCGCCTGGCTGCTGGAACATTCGAATCTACTGCCCGGCAAACAGCGTCAGCTCCTGCATACAGGCTGCATAGCTTGGTTGATTGGCATAATGTTTATAGCCGTTCAGAACAGTCTTGGCTGTTCTATGTTTGAGATCAGCTTGTTCCCGATACTTACCGTCCTCTGTTTACTGGTTTGGCTGCTTACTGTCATTTCAGCATACATTAAGCATATTTCCGCCACAGCAAAAAGCAGACTGCCCCGGCAGCCTGCTTCGACGCGTTATCTATAATCGCGATACCTATCAGTTAGTTTACAGCAAGTACAATCATTCCTATTCCAGCAGCAGTTAAAATGCCGCCCTCCAGCCCGCTGATCTGCTCGCCGAATACAATGCCCCATGCTCCCAGTTCGGGCAGCTTCAGGGCTGCACCGTCCGGGTTGGCATTGTACAGAACGTACAGATGCTCCGCAGAATCTCCTCCGGCATGATCGCGGAGTGTGAAGGCCACCGCCTGCATCGGTGCGTCCTCGAACACCAGATGGTCACGGATCTCCTCTGCGGTACGCAGCCGGAAGGCGGGGTGAGCCGCGCGCAGCGCGATCAGCTGCTTCATGTACGCTACGGATTCAGCATGCTCCGCGCAGCGTTCCCAGTCCAGCCAATTCACTTCCACTGGCGATTTATAGCTGTTCTCCACACCATCCTTGGTCCGCAGGAACTCCTGCCCGGCATGAATGAACGGTATCCCTTGACTCGTCAGCACCATAGCCGAGGCCAGATGGTGCATAGCACGGCGCTGCCCGTCTTCTGCTCCAGCCGTAGACAAGACCAGCTTATCCCACAATGTATGATTGTCATGGCACTCCACGAAGTTCACACTCTGCTGCGGCTCCTGGGCGTATTGTCCAAGGCCGGGCCCATAATAGATTGCTCCGGCAATGCCTGTCTTCACATTGCGCTCGAAGCCGATCCCCCCGCCGATGAAGCCCTTTTGGTCATGCAGAAATATGTTTCCCTTCACCGCATCGCGGAAGCCGTCATTAAAATGCCCGATGCCCGGCATCTCATTGGCCTGACGCTGGTTGGCCCGCAGCTCTTCTGCCAGTTCCGTATCCATCACCCAGCCCTCGCCAATGGTCATAATCGAGGGGTCCAGCTCATCCAGACGGCAGCGGATCTCATTCATGGTTCCTACATCATGAAGTCCCATCAGATCGAAACGGAAGCCGTCAATATGGTACTCCTTAGCCCAGTACAACACGGACTCCACGATGAAACGGGACATCATCTTCCGCTCAGAGGCAGTGTCATTCCCGCAGCCTGAGCCGTTCGACAACCGCCCGTCCTGCTTGTACCGCAAATAATAGCCGGGGACCAGCTTGGTGAAATTGACGCGGAAGCCGTCATACACATGATTGTAGACCACATCCATGATCACACGCAGGCCGCGGTCATGAAGTGCCTGAATCATCGTCTTCAGCTCCCGGATGCGCAGGCCCGGAACATACGGATCTGACGCATAAGAGCCTTCAGGAGCATTGTAGTTCTTGGGATCATATCCCCAATTATAATGAGGCTCCATAAGAAGGGTCTCATCTACGCTCTCTGTTGCATAATCATAGATAGGCAGCAGCTGCACATGGGTAACACCGAGACTGCCAATATGATCAAGACCGGTGGCAATGCCCTCAGGACCCCGGGTGCCGGCTTCTGCAAGACCCAGGTATTGCCCTGTATGCGTAATCCCGCTGGCAGGATGAACCGATAAGTCACGCAGGTGAAGCTCATAGATCACCGCATCCACCGGGTCCGCAAGCGGCGGCTTATCCTGCGTCCAGCGCGCGGGATCGGTCTTGCGCAGATCCAGTATAGCCCCTCTGTCCCCGTTCACGCCGACCGCGCGGGCGTACGGGTCCACTGCTTCATTCCATAGATCACCGATGCGCACCTTATAGGTGTAGAACATTCCGTCCAGATCGCCCGGAACGCTGAGTCTCCAGGTTCCCCGGACGTCACGCACCATGGGAATCTGCCGCTGCGCAGCATCCTTCCAGGATGGATAGAGCACCAGCTCCGCTTCCTGGGCCGTCGGGGCCCACAGACAGAACGCTGAGCCGGACGCCGAATAGGTTAGGCCAAGATCCTCACCGTCATAGCTGAACAGCTCATCGAAACTCCGGTCGAAGACGGAGATTCCGCTGGTAGCCGCCGGGTCCCCGTAATCAATCGGTTCCTTCATTTCCTTCTGTACTGACAAGGCATACCGCCTCCTTTACCCTTAACTAAATATACGGCACAATTTCAAGTATTTATTCAACTCTGTTTTTCTCTATATGAAATTTTATCCTAACCGCCATGTTTGTGCAAACGTTTGAATCACACGCTGCAAGTGGAAACTGCATTGCCGTCCTTTGTAAGGACGGTACCGTTTCAGCGAGAAAGATAAAGATAGGGCGAAGCATATACATTCTTATCTTTCAAAAAAGCCGGGGCACAGCAGATATCCTTCCCCAGCCCGGCCACTATCTTGAAGCAGACTAGTAGCTCATGAGATTTAAAAGGATGGATAAGGTTGTTAAACCGTATCTCAATTAGAAGAGGGAGTCCACCCGTCTCACTGTTTTTAGTTGCATAGAATACATTTATCTCTGATATGGTTCGCTACGAACTGAATACCTGTCTCTTTACTCCAAGGAGTTCTTTACTTGCTAAAGGTGGCTTCCTTCCAGAATAGGAGTTTCTCTCCGTTCGTTGCACCGATTCCTCCAGCAAAGGGGAGCCCTGACTCCAGCATTTTAAATCTGATGCACTACTATCTCCTGCTTGTCTGTTACTGCACATCTGGAGATTCCGGCAGGTTGAGCGATACCATCGTAAGTATTCTTTTATTCGCTGAATAAGAGATCTGCCGTTCTCTGCCCGGAGTATAACCGCCGCCCGGATGCCGCACCCCGTTGTCATGGACAACCAGCTTGCAGGAGCCGTCCTCTTCATCCTCATAGCCGATTCCCAGCACCCAATGATAATCATACGCATATCTTCCGCGCCAGCGGAGGCTGAACCACTTGTCGAATTTGAGCGCGACCGGACGCCCGGCATCAATCTCGGCCCGGTAGCGCCCGATATCATTGAACACGGATACCTTAATCAGGCCGGAGCGGTTACTTAAAGGCGGCAGGGCTGCGCCGATGTAAGCCCGGAGGCCTCTGACAAAGCTGCGTGTGCTCATGCCCCAGGGCGTCCCGCCATGATGGGCGTAGATGTAGTTAATATGCGCGGCCATGGAATCAAAATGACGGGTACCCGGAATAAACGTCCGGCCCCTATGCGAATGCCAATATTCCACGAGGGCGGCCATGGTCGCCGGCCCGCAGGCTGAGGAAGGCGAGGCTACGCCTGTCTCCCACTGTGTATACGCCTTCGCCTTCAGGCGCTCCCCGGAAGGCTTCCGGCTCATAGAGATACCCTATGGCTGCAATGCTCCAGCACCCGGTCAATATCGGCAGCCAGGAACGGCTTGCTGACAAAGTCATCCATGCCCGCCGCATAGCAGCGCTCCCGGTCCTCTTTTCTGGCATACGCTGTCACGGCTGCAATATACGGCTGGTGCGGAGCAGGGGCCTGTTCGCGGATTCTGGCCGTTGCCGTAAGCCCGCTCATCCCCGGCATCTGAACATCCATGAATACCAGATCATACCGCTCACGGAGCACTGCCTGCACCGCCGCTTCGCCATGATCGACCAGATCGGCGGCATAGCCTCTTTTGTCCAGCATAGTCACCAGCAGCTTCTGATTCACCGGATGATCCTCCGCCACCAATATACGCAGAGTCCCAAATTCAGAGGCGGGTTCGCCTTCTTCCGGACTGCTAATCCGTTCAGAGGCCGACGCTGGTTCAGAGACGATCACCGTATCCTCCCAGACGCCTTCCGGTTCCAGCTCTATATCTACAGGCAGGATGAAATAGAAATTAGATCCTTCCCCGACTACGCTCTCCACAGTGATGGCACCGCCCATCAGCTCCACCAGCTTTTTGCAGATCGCCAGACCCAGTCCGGTTCCCCCATACTTGCGGTTAATAGACGGGTGCAGCTGCGAAAAGGACTGGAACAGCAGCGGCTGCTTCTCAGGAGGGATGCCAATGCCTGTATCGGCCACGCTGAATTTGAGCGTCAGCTTCCTGCGGCCCCTGCTATATTCTCTGCTCAGCAGAATGGAGACCTGTCCCGTCTCGGTGAATTTCACGGCATTGCTGACGAGATTCACCAGCACCTGGCGCAGCCGGGCCGCATCTCCCATAATCAGCTCCGGCACATCCGCAGCCATGCGGCAGGACAACTCTATATTCTTTTCACGGGCCTTCGGCATGAACAGCTCCGTAATATTGTCGAGCAATTCCGCCAGACTTACCGGTTCGTGGGTAAGCGTCATTTTACCGGCCTCGATTTTGCTGAAATCCAGAATTTCATTAAGAATATATAACAGGGATGCACTGCTATCGCTGATAATCTGCGCATATCCCCGCTGTTCTTCCGTCAATTCCGTCTCAGCCAGCAGATCGGTCATACCCATAATTCCGTTCATCGGTGTACGCAGCTCATGGCTCATGATGGCAAGGAACTCCGATTTGGCCTGGTCGGCTTTCTCCGCCAGCTCCTTGGCTCTGATAATCTCCTTCTCCCCTGTAGTATCACGGAAGACAACGACCGCACCCTTGCGCTCACCCTTGTCGAACAGAGGGGTAACCTGGTACTCTGCCAGGAAGCTGGAGCCGTCCTTGCGCCACAGCACCGCATCCAGACTCTGATGGGCTTCTCCTGCCCGGACTGCCCGCATCAGCGGAGACTCATCCGGCCGGTAATGGTTGCCGTCGAGCGCGGTCTGCTGGATAGGGTACAGGTAAGGTTGCCCGGTAATCTCATCACATTCGAAGCCCAGCATATGCGCCCCCGCAGGATTAATAAAGGTGACCTTCCCCTCGTTGTCCAGACCGAATATCCCTTCGGACACGGCATTGAGGATCAGAGTGTAATCATTGCTCAGCTTCTCGATCTGCTCCGTGTACCTGATATGATCTGTGATATCGCGGGAAATTCCATACACCCCTACCACCTGATGATCTACAACAATTGGAATATTAATCGTATTGATCTCCACCGGGTGCCCGTCTTTGTGAATCAGCGTCAGATCATAGCTCTGCGGCTCCCCCTGGCTGGCAAGGGTGAAATGATGCAGCGTCTTCTGAATATCTTTGCCAGCGACCAGCGGTCCAAAATAATTCCCCAGCAGCTCCTCCAGCGAGTAGCCGCTCAGCTTCTCCAGATTGGCATTCGCCGTCAGATAATCCCCCTGCAGATTCATGGAATACACCGCCGCCGGATTATACTCGAACAGGGATTTGTATCGTTGCTCATTCTCCTGCAGCTTCGATTCGAATTGCTTGCGTTCAGTAATGTCACGTCCTACCGCAATAATCTCTGTCTTCCGGCCCTGCGCATCAAAAATATAACGGCTGTTCGTCTCAAACCAGACATAGGTACCGTTCTTGTGGCGATAGCGGTAGGACGCCGGGGGAATCAATCCAGAATCTTCGCTCTCCGCCATCTGATTCAGAATCATTTCCAGATCATCGGGATGCAAATAATCGTAGGCACTGGTGCCGATCATCTCTTCAGGCTCATAGCCGAGCAGCGACCGGCTGGCCGGCGAGCAGTACAGGAAGATGCTATCCTCTATCCCATGGCGTGAGATCAGGTCAAGGGAATTCTCTGACATCAGCCGGAAGTTCCGTTCACTCTCCCGCAGCTGCTCCTCCATATGCATACGCTCGGTAATATCCTGCATCATGCCGAACAGCTGGGCTGGCCTGCCTTCCGGTCCCGGGATAACGTCCCACTGGACATGCACCATCAGGACCTCCCCATCCGGCAGAATCATCCGGAAAGCCGTATTCCCCGGCTCCCCCAGTCCCCTAGCCCGTTCGACGGCCTCCCTCAGAATCGGAACATCTTCCGAATGGACCAGTGCCAGAAAGGCATTCTGATTCACATGGCCTGTCTCCACACTGTATTGCAGAATACGCCGCAGCTCATCGGAGAACGTGACTCTACCCTTTAGCAGATCCCAGCCCCATGAGCCTATTCTGGCTACCCGCTGAGCGGACGCAAGGGCCTCCTCGCTGTGCTTGCGCCGGGTGACGTTACGGCCAATTCCCATAATCCGTGTGATTTCATCCTTCTCATTGCGAATCACATGGAAGGAGGTCTCGAACCACAGATAGTGACCCTCCTTATGGCGCAGGCGGCGGCTGGAGATATTGTTCTTCAGCAGACCGCCGGAGCTGTTGATAGCCTCAACATCGTCCAGGTGATAGAATTCTGCGCGGTTCCTGCCGATAATCTCCTCCGGATGATACCCGATCAGGGAGTAGGAGGACGGTGATATGAACGTTATCGTCCCGTCCGGCAGGGAGAAGGAGATCATGCTCTGATCGTCTTTTATGAATAAATTGTACAGATCACGGCTGTCTACGGTTAGCTGATCTGCAATTTTGCGGTCTGTTATATCCTGTGCATATACAATAACAGTCTGGCCGGACAGCTCCTCTTGCGCCGGAATGAAGGTCAGGGAGAGCCAGAACGGATACCCGTCACGGCCGGAGAACCGCTGATCTATCTGGAGATGCTGTCCTTGCTGTTGTGCAAGCTCTATCCCGATTCGCTGAATAGAGAATTGCTCGTGCAATTCCCGGCCCGCCCCCGATAGAGTCCCTGAGAGAAACTCAGCTTCAGTGCAGCCCAGCATATTGCAAAAAGAAGGGTTAATCTTCATCCATCTGCCTCCTTCCGGAGACAATACCGCCATCCCCACCGGAGATAATTCGAAGGCTTGATCGAGAATGCTGTTATTACTAGCCAAGTTATCCATTACATAGGACCTCCTTCATCCCGGGCTGGCGTTCGCTTCCGCAGACCCTCTGCTGTTCTTCATCTGCCATTTCTACCTTCACAGTATACGCTATGACTGTCACAGAATGAAATGGAAGCCCAGCCCTTGATTTCTAAAAGTTAAAATTGAAATTATTGACAAAATATACGGTTATCCCTATATTTAAAAGCAAAACTATCTTCGTGACTCATTACGCCGGAAGCACCCGTAATAGAGGCCTGTTGGCCTTTACTGCGGGTGCTTTCTTTGTGTTCCGGGACATGAAGACAAGCGGAGGAATGTTAATGAACAATCTGTATAAGCCAAGTTGTCTGCTGCTGTCCGTCTTGATTGCCCTTGCCCTAAGCTTCCCGGCCGGTCCGGCTTCGGCAGCGGCGGCGGTGATTACCTCATCGGTTCAGGCTTCCTTTGACCTGACTGCTGCTAAGGCGGACAGCACAGCCCGCGCCCGGATGAAGAGCCAGTTCACAGAGTTAACCGTCCTGTCTGCCGGGTATGACAGCCGGGAGGTGCAGATCAGGACTCTTCATGATCAGAATACTGAGGCGCTGAATGCAGTCCGGGAGTCCATCAAGAATATGGACCAGGCTTCCATCACCAAGCTGAGCGCCGCGCTCAGCAGTGCCAAGCAGCGTTATCAGCCGCTGTTCGATCAATACAGCGCGCTGAACAAGCGGATCTCCCTGCTCAAGAGACTGAAGGACAAGACGCTGAATTCCGTCCTGAAGGCCCAGTCGGAAGCCATGAAGCTGCTGGTCCAGATAGCCCGCCAGGAGATTCGCGATAAGGAAGCGCTGCTCAAGGCCGCCAAGGATACCCGTACGCGCCGGATGGCCGCTGCCCGCAAGACCCTGTCCGGCATTGACAGGCCACAAGGCCTAATCAAATCGCAGAAAAGCGCAGTCTCTGCCCTGAACAAGCGGCTAACAGCAGACTGGAGCGACTTCAAAGCGGCTATCCGCAAGCAGAATCCGGCTCTGGCCGGACAATCCTTATCTTCTATGGTCTCCGGGTACAAGCAGATCGCGGCGGGAAAGCTGAAGATCCTGGAGTATGAGCAAACGATTGCCGGAGTCATTGCCGTTACTCTTAAACAGACGGGCAGCTAGGCCGCAGACGGCCGTTCCCTGCTTGCTCCTGTGTCTTCTGCACGCCTGAACGCATATGTTAGGTTAAGAACCCTATCTACTATGCAGCGGGAGGAGCAGCTACAATGCACATCTGCATGATTGCACCGGAGCAGTTCACGGTTCCCGGGGACGGCTCTGTAGAGATTTGCATCTGGAATATCGCGCGCAGGCTGGCCAAGAGACATAAGGTAACCGTCCTAAGCCGCAGAGCTGCCGGTCTTCCTGACACGGATGAGCTCGAGCAGGTCAGGTTCATCCGGCTGCCCTCAGGCACCCCTTCCAGGTACCGCAGCTCCGTTCTTACATTCCTGGAAGCCGCCGAGGCGTTCGATCTTATTCAGATCGATAACCGGCCACGGCTGGCGGCGGCTGTGAAGCGGCAGTCACCCGGCACTCCGGTGATGATATTCCTTCACTCTCTCACATTCGTGCCCCAGGAGCCCGCCATTGCCCGCAGCCTCGCCCTGGCCGATGCCGTCACGGCCAACAGCAGCTCCCTGGAACAGCGGCTTACCCGGAGATTCCCCGGCATCCGCAGCAAGCTTCACGTGGTTCCTCTGGGGGCAGACCTGTCGCGCTTCACCCCTGTGTCTGTGCAGGAGAAGGCGCGTCTGCGCACGCTGCATGGTCTTGGCCCCGGCTTCACGGTCCTGTTCGTAGGCCGGGTCATTCCGCGCAAGGGAGTGCCTGTGCTGCTCCGGGCCATGCACCGCTTGAACCGGCATATGCCCGCCCGGCTGCTGATCGCGGGCAAGGGGAAGCCGCCGTACCTCAGGCAGCTGAGAGCCCTTGCCCGGCGGCTGGGCGTACAGGTGTCTTTTCTCGGCAATATTCCCCATGAGGATATCCACAGTATGTATCAGGCTGCCGACTGCTTCATCTGCCCCTCCCAGCAGCATGAAGCCTTCGGGCTGGTGAATGTGGAGGCGATGGCCTCGGGGCTGCCGGTGATTGCCTCCAGCAACGGCGGAATTCGGGAGATTATCGATTCGGGCCGTAACGGCTTTCTGGTGAAGCAGTACAGGAACCCTGCTGCTTTTGCCAGCCGTATGCTGCAGATCGGCCGCAATCCCGACCTTGCCGCCAGGATCGGACTACAAGGCAGAAGTGATGCGCTGCTGATGTATGAGTGGCAGCATACCACAGAGCTGCTTGAGAATATTTATTTGAAGCTGACGGGATCACGTTAACCAGAGGAGGCTTTCTTATTCAGGGTTCCACTGGTTAACGAAGGGGCATAACACTTTACCTTGCGATATTTTTCTGGATGGCGGACAGCCTCTAACTGTAACCCAGTCAGGATGCGACAATGTGTCATATGGATTTTGTGATCCTTCTCGCAGGATGCAGCCGAGAGTTAATAATATACTACACATGTAAGCGTTGCCATTAAACAAATGCACTGCACAGTAATCCACCGAGATATTGGCAACCCCCTACAACCTATTATTCGCTGTAGAAAGGGTGCATCGTTATGTTAATGATCAAAGCTATAGTAAGACCTGAGAAGGCGGATGACGTGATGGCCGAATTGCTGCTGGCCGGCTTCCCCTCCATCAGCAAAATGGATCTGCTCGGGCGCGGCAAGCAAAAGGGTATTCAGGTTGGAACCAACCATTACAATCAAATCTCCAAGAAGCTGCTGATGATCGTCATTCAGGATGAAGACAAGGATGACGTGATCAGCATTATTATGCGTACAGCTAGATCTGGTGAGCATGGCTCCTTCGGCGACGGCAAAATCTTTGTCCTGCCGGTACAGGAGGTCTTCACCATCAGCAACGGCAAGAACCAGCTATAGAGTGTCTTCGCTCTGCTATATTCGCGCCTACAAGTGGAAACAGCTTCGCCGTCCTTTTAAAGGAAGGTACCGTTTCAGCGAGAAATAGAAGGATAAGTTATCGTGTGAAACATATAACTCCTTATATTTTGAAAGAGGCAGCAAAGCATCCCCCGCTCTCCGTCATCACGGACGACCGGGGACTGCCTTGCTGCCTTTATGAATTGCTGATATATCAATCTCAGATCAGCTGGATGACAGTAAGCACCAGCCCGACCACAAAGCCGCAAACGGCCCCGTTGACACGAATCCACTGCAGATCCTTGCCAACCTTCTCCTCCAGCATATTCACCAGAGCGGCATCATCCATCTGATCGAGGTTCTCCTTAACCAGCTGCCCGATCCGGTAATGATTAGCTTCCACGAAGGAGATTAGTGTACCGCGAATCCGGTCCTCCGATGTCTGAATCCATTCCTTCTCCTGGCTAACCCGCCGGACCAGCGCGGCATACAGCGAGAACAGCCTGCGTCCGCCACGGCCCCGGTCCTCTTCCAGCAGCGTAACCGCCTTGCCGCGCAGCCCTTGCAGCTGCTGCAGTACAAATGCGGCGGCCGCTTCCCCTTGAAGCTCATTCAGCGCCCAATTCTTCAGCGAGGCAATCCGCTCTTCATCGCTCAGCAGCTGGAACAGAGCCACCCGGATCTCCCGGATGACCTCCTCCCGGTAGGGGCTATCCTCTTCCTTAAAGTCACGAATCGTAGACTGCACCATACCCTGGAGCATTTCCCCCAGCATATCGGCATCCACGAACCCGACGAAGGCCTGAAAGGCCATTCCTTTCAGTCCGCCCAGCTTAACCTCGGCCAGCTTCTCACTGGCAATCTTACCCAGCATGGCCCGCGTCTCCGGGCGTCCGCTCCAGGCGGAGATCCCTTCCAGCGCAAAATCAAGGGCTGCAATGTCCTTGCCCTCATTCATCAGGCTGGTGGCGATGGTATCTGCTGCGACTCCAAGCTTAGCTTCACGCAGATAGCTTGCCGCTGCCGATTGAATATACGGAACGGCCTGCTCTACCGGAAGCCGCAGTACGAAGCCCTGTAGCTGCTCCAGCACTTCCTGCCGCGCTTTCTTTCTGGAGAAGAACCGGGTCAGCACGGTAGCTCCGAGCGAGACTATATTGAATGTGCGCAGCTTATTCTCAATGCTCTCCTTGTTCAGCAGCTCATTCTCCATCGCAGAGATCAGGGACTGGATCAGCTTATCCCGGTTCTTCAATAGCAGCGAGGTATGCGGAATTCTAAGGCCCAGAGGATGGCGGAACAGCGCCGTCACGGCAAACCAGTCGGCGATGCCTCCGACCAGACCTGCCTCGAATCCCCCTCTTAGCAGAATAACTGCAAGATTCTCCGGCAGAAATAAGGTGAACAGAAAGCCGCAGGCCATAATAGCCAGAGAGATCGTAGCTAAATTTCTGGATTTCATCAGTATCTTTTCCCCCTTACATAGCGACCCCATGCCGCTTGCATCCCGGTCATCATCTCTTGCACATGCAGAAGACGAACCAGGCTGTCAGGTTACAGGTCTGCCTTACATTGTACCACGTGAGCACTCTTTTCTGAAAATCCATCAAGCTGCATGCAGCAGGGAACTGTTCTGTAAATACTATAGATGAACACTTTAATTTTAAGTTTCTGAGTAAATAATGATAAAATACAAGTGGAAACGGCTTTGCCGTCCTTTTAAGGGACGGTACCGTTTCAGCGAGAAATAGAAGGATAAGTTATCGTGTGAAACATATAAATTCTTATTTTCAGGCAAAGCCTACGCGCCCTTGAAGGGGAAATTACAATAAACAGATAGAACAGGAGAACAATCACATGCTTATTGCACTGGATATGGACGGAACACTGCTCAATGCGGAGGGTGAAATCAGCAACGAGAACAAAGAGGCTATTCTTCAAGCACAGCGCCTGGGGCATATCGTGATTATCGCTACGGGCCGTTCCTACATGGACGCTGAGCGGCAGCTGCGGCTGGCTGATCTGGAATGCCCTGTGGTGAGTCTTAACGGTGCTGTAATCACGCTGGCTGACCGGAGCGTGGCGGCAAGCACTCCGCTGAATAAAGAGAATATTATTCCCGCGCTGCGCTGGCTGAATGAAATTCCTGAATTGTATTACGAGGTATACACTGAGGATAACGTATATGTTGAGCTCGACAAGCGGGTACAACTGGAAAAGCTGGCTACTCATAAGGATACTGAGGTTCCCGAGGAACTGGCCTGGCTGCTCCAGGCGATGGTCGATCAGCAGTTCCAGCAGGCAGCTGTAACCTACGTGGAGAAGATGGAGGACGTCTGGAGCAAGGAAGAGAATCTGATCTATAAGACTCTGGTCTTCTCGCTGAACCGTGAGCTGCTGAAGGAAGCCTCTGTGCGGTTCGCCGCCATCCCCGGACTGATTATTACCGCATCGCATGTCAACAATATCGAGATCAACCATGAGGAAGCGAATAAGGGTGCCGGTGTAAGCATGCTCGCTGCCCATTACGGGATTCCTGCGGAGCAAGTGGCGGTGATGGGCGACAGCTACAATGATCTGCCTATGTTCGAGATGGCGGGGTACAAGATTGCCATGGGGAATGCCGCCCCCGTGCTGAAGCAGACCGCCGACTTCATTACGTTAAGCCATACGGAGAATGGTGTAGCGGCAGGGCTGCAGCATCTTCTGGACAGAAGAACAGCCTTCAAATGAAGGCTGTTGTTTACTAACGGCGGTCGGTTCCCGAGCGCCGGAAGAGGCATAATGAGATGGCTCCCAGGTTGAGTGCCAGATATAGAATAAGCGTTAACCGTTCGGCATTGGTTAATTCCATAAGTACCGGAATAAACATAATATCCCTCCATACCTTACTTCTATTTGTACATCTGTTATAATCAGCTAGTCCTTTGTCCAATATATTAGCCTTATCTGTCAAAAAATGGACCTTATGATAAATGGCGTTATTTTCTGCTGGGAGGAATTACTCTATGAACCACCTATACCCCGGGATTGCCCGGCTATATGAGAACCGGCTGCTGCGCACCGAGCTGGAATGCGAGCAGTTCGATCAGGCACTGGAGGGTCTGGCCGGTGATACGGAGGATGCCGTCATTCACCAGATCTTCAAAGTATTCGATGATGATACGGAACAGCAAGAGGTGATGTTCAGCCTTGTTCATTTTGTAGAGAGTATCCAAATGGAGATGTATCTGACCCAGCTGCTGGAATCACTGCCGGAAATGCTGGAGCATGCCCGCAACTGGGCGATTGTGCTGAATCAAAGAATTCTCCAGGACGACACTTACCGCAGGGATTACGCTGAGATCGCTGTGCGCATGCCTCCTAGAATCCGGCAGTGTCTGGCCTTCCTGCTGGAGGAGATCAAGGAAGATCAGCCGCGGCTGTACGAGCGCAAGGTGAATTCTCTTCTTGCCAAGCTGAATACATCCGGGAGATAGCCTCGTGCAGAAAAGAGTGCAGAATGGTATAGTGTATACTGGCCAAAACCGCAGGACTGATTATGCATTCAGAAACATACGAAGGTGAACATAATGAACAAGCTCTTATTTCATAATATCCCGCTGGGAGCCAGCGGTGAGAATATACCCCAGGCCAAGGTAGCCTCGGCCCGGACGAGCCGGGAGACGGTGCAGCCGGGGGACAGCGATGCGGCTTATTTCAGGCGGCTGGAGGCTGGAGGCATTCTGCTCAATCCCCCGCAGATCTCGGCGGTGCGCCATCATCTGGGGCCGCTGCTGACACTGGCTGGAGCCGGCTCCGGCAAAACCTCGGTGCTGATCTGCAGAACCGGGTATTTGCTGTCTGTGCGCGGCATCGCCCCCGGACGCCTGCTGCTGCTGACCTTCTCCAGCAAAGCAGCGGCAGAGATGCGCGAACGGATCACCCTGTTACCGGGGGTGAACGAAGGGGATGCTGCGCGCCTGCAGGCGCGTACGTTCCACTCGTTCTTCCTTTATTTCCTGCGGCGGCAGGGGCTGCGGCAGGATATTTTCAGCGAGACCCGCCGTCAGCATATTCTGCTGAAGCAGATTATGCGCGAGCTGGGACTGCCGAAGGATGCCTATCCTCCTGAGAATCTGCTCAGTCTGCTCTCCGCCTGCAAGATGAACATGGGCTTGCCCGCACAGCTGCCGGAGACTACCGAGGCAGAGAAGGAGATGAAGGCTATCCTGGCTCTATACGAGCAGTGGAAGGCCGATCATTTCAAAATCGACTTCGACGATGTGCTGCTGCTCGCCTACCAGATGCTCCGTGAACAGCCTGCGCTGCTGCGGGAGCTGCAGCAGCAGTATCAATATGTGATGGTCGATGAATTCCAGGATACGAATGCGCTGCAATATGAGCTGGTGAAGATGGTTGCTGCTCCGCAGGATAATCTGATGGTGGTCGGCGACGATGACCAGACGATCTATTCCTTCAACGGAGCCCGCAGCGAGTTCATTCTGGAGTTCGAGAAGCTGTATCCGCAGGCCAAGGTGATTACGCTGGATATCAATTACCGCTCCGGACCGGCGATCATCGGGCTGGGCAACGGTATCATCCGCCATAATTCACGTCGCCGCGCCAAGACGCTGCAGGCAGCCCGCAGCAGCGGCCTGCCGCCCCGTTATCTGCGTCCGCTTACAGCAGATGACGAGGCCTCGCAGATTGTGGAGCATATTGAGCGTGAGACTCAGAGCGGGACCCGGGAATTCCGTGATTTCGCCCTGTTATACCGCGCGACAAGCAGCAACCGGGCGGTCCTGGAGCTGCTGCTGCTGCACGATATTCCTTATATAGATTATGGTGAAGGCCAGCTGTTGTATGAGCATTGGCTGATCTCTCCGGTGCTGGATCACCTGCGCCTGTCGGTGAACCGCCGCGACTTCGCCGCCATGGAGAATATTCTGCCGACACTCTACATGAACCGGGACAAGGGGATGGAGTATATCCGGCGCATGGAGGCGGTGCAGGCGAAGCAGGGCCCGCTGATTCATCTGCTGTCCATGCCGGGCATGGAGGATTTCAAGGGCGTCAAGCTGCGCGAGCGGCTGGACCTGATCCGCGGCCTGCGGGAGCTGACGCCAGTGCAGGCAATCCGCCAGATCCGCACAGTATTCTACGATTATTTCATCGAAGGCAGCGAGCGCCATCAGGCTACGCTGCACCGGGAGACACTGAAGGAAATGCTGGATGAGCTGGAGTCCTCGGCGGAGCGCTTCGCCACGATTCCGCTATTCCTCGAATTCATCGACAACGTAACAGAGCGTAATGAGCAGAACCGGCAGCCGGGGCTGAAGGAGCAAGGCAACCGGGTGGCGCTGATGACCATCCACAAATCCAAGGGACTGGAGTTCCCCGTAGTCTTCCTGATCGGAGCCTCCGAAGGGATTCTGCCGCATAGCTCCGCTCTGGAGGAGGACCGTTCGAAGGACCGCAAACCAGCGAAGGCCTCGGTCAAGGTGATCAGTGCGGCGGCTGCAAGAGCCGCGGCTGAAGCAGGCATTGCCGCATTGGAAGAGGAGCGCCGGCTCGCCTATGTAGCCGTTACCCGGGCCAAGGAGGAGCTGTTCATCAGCTCGCCCGCCCGGCATCGGGGTAAGAAGGCGGAGGTCTCGCGCTTCATGCTCGCGGCCTTCCGCTCGGCGGCCCGCCCGCAGGCACCGGCTCCACCCGCCGGAGGGAGCAGCGCAGGCAGATCGCCTATAACCCGCAGCAGCACCCCGGGTTCAGCCGCAGTGAGAACGCATACTGTCCCGGTCTGGAAATGCACCGGCAAAGCCTGTCCGGGCTGGACCCGGAAGAAGGCGGGCGGGGCAGAGGATCACCTGACCTCGAAGCCGTGTCCGCTCTGCAGCTCCCCGATGGAACCAAGCACCCGCGAGGTCCCGGTATAAGCGAACATCCGGCTGCCTTTTCAGCTAACCTGCCAGATGTAAGTTTCCTCCCAAACAATAAAAAGCCCCTTCCAGCAGACGTAACCGGAGTCATGATATGTTCATGAATTCCGGGTACGCTCTGCCAGAAAGGGGCTATTATTCATTAATCTATATTTAAGCCGGAGTGACTTCCGGTTCTGCTGCTTCTTCATGGACCGTCTTGATCTGAATCATGACTGTGCCCGGAGCAGTCAACACTTCAATTCCATCCTTGAAGATCAGATCAGACACCAGCAATTGGTCGCCGATGGCCAGGCCGCTGATATCCACTTCCATCGATTTCGGCAGAGCTCCCGGCATGCAGCGGACTTCTACTTCATATATTTCCACCTGCAGTACGCCGCCTTCTTTGACACCCGCAGCTTCGCCTGCAAAATGAATCGTAACCTTGCTGTCCATACTGATGCTCATATTCACATGCTGGAAATCGACATGTAGCACTTTACCGGACATCGACTGCTTCTGAATGTTCTGAACCACTACCGGAAGGGTCGTTCCATCCGGCAGCTTCGCCTGCAGAATCGCCCGCGGATTCGTTCTCAGCATCTCCAGCAGTTCCTTCTCGTTCACTTCAAGACTGAGAGTATCTTTACCAATGCCGTACAGTACAGCCGGTATGCGGCCCTGCTTTCTTGCTGCATTCAGGTTGGACTTTGTTTCCGATGTACGATTGCTTAATTGAATAAATGTACTCATTGCTTGGTTCCCGCTCTCTTTGACCATAAATTCTTGTCAAACATAGTGTACCATGACCATATAATCTAGTCAAACTTACTACCATCAGACCTCCATCAGACCTCATACTCAGCAAAAGGATCAGGAATCTCAATACGATAGGCTTCCGCATCGCTGACGCCTACCGACAACACCGACCGGCCGTCCTCCCCCCGTACCAGTCCGCCGCTGAAGATCACATCCTGCAGATCAGGCCGTTTCCCCGGACCGACCGGGAAATCGCTTCGGGCGGCAATGATTTTGAGCGGAGTCGTCTCGAAGGTGTCCGGGTTGAGCGAGAAGACCATAGCGTAATAATGCTTCTTCCCCAGAGGATCGAAGCAAGCGATATGCCCAAGCACACCGACATGGCCGTTGCTTAGCAGATGGGCTTCATTGGCGCCGCCCCACTCTTCCTGCACGAACTGATGCTGTAGAATTTCTGCTTCCACGAGCGTCTGTTCATTCAGCTCTTCCAGAGAATCGATAACCGTGAAGCCGATCTGCCCTCTGCCGCCACGCTCCCCCTGCGGTCTCGTAAGCACACCGATTCTCCCGTCCTGCAGCTCTATCAGCCGGATGTCCTTCATCTGCTGCGGACCGGAGGCGAAATGGTTCATCGAATCGATCCGGTACCCCCGGTAGAACTGCGTGACCCAGGAGACGATTTGCGGCGGATGATCCCCGGCCGTAATGACTTCAACTCCGCCGACAATCAGTTCGCCCTTAATCCGGGTGACACAGGGGTCCTGCAGGTTATAGGTATGCGTATGTGCCCTGGGAACCCATACCCCGTCCCCTCGGGATGTAAAAAAGAAGACTTGAGAGAACTCACTGTCGCGCTCCTCAACTCTTCCCAGTATGACCTCCTCCCCGTCATGCGGGAAAGGGGCCGTTATATTGTATACATCACGCCCGCCTACACCGGAGAAGACCAGCTTCTCCACGTGTACGGTACGGAGATTGGCGTAAAAGGTATCCAGCAGTTCGCTACAGGCTGCTGCCATTGCCGGGCTCCTTGTCATTGCCTTCCTCCTCATATTCATTTGCCTTATCTATTGCCCAATCGTTCTCATCTGATTCCATCCGGATCAATTCCCCAGGCTGAATATTGAAGTAGGTACAGAGCTTTAACAGCAGATCCCGGGGATACTGCACCATCTCATCCTTGTACATCCGCCGGACGGAATCAAAATGGTAGTTAATGTCTTTGGCAAGCTTGCGGATCGATAATTTGGGGTCATGTTCTTCCATAACCTCACTTAGTTTACTGCGAATGACTGGCATCCATACACCTCCTACAATACTATATCTGGAGATTTTAGGAGAGTCAATAAATTGACAAGATAAAATGGTCATGTTATAGTCGATTCAGGAAATAAATTGCAGAAACGAAAATTCATACCACTCACCCCTGGAAAATAAAGCTCTCTTTATTTTCTTTTTTTATCCCCAAATTACGATAATCCATAGGGAGGCTCTATCATGAACCGCAGCAACCGCAATAAAAACATAGTTTTCCTGTCCACCAGCCTGCCTAGAGAATGCGGAATTGCTACCTTCACCCAGGATCTGCTGGATGAGTTCACGAAGCTTCAAGGCTTCAACAAACCGCGGATCATCGCCATGAACAACAACAGAGATTACCGTTACACGGATCAGGTCATGAGGGAAATCAACCAGCAGCAGCTATCCGATTATATAGATTCAGCCCGGGAAATTAATCAGTCGGATACCAATCTGCTCGTCATTCAGCATGAATTCGGCATCTACGGCGGAGAGAGCGGTGAATATCTCCTGCAGTTCACGGAAGAGCTTCAGGTCCCTTATGTGGTTATCTTCCATACTGTCTTAACCAAGCCTACACCGAAGCAGCATGAGATCATTACCCGGCTCGCTGAAGGAAGCGTCCAAGTGGTCACGATGGCCCAGTCCACAGCACAGGATCTGATCTCTGTCTATCATATAGAAGCCGCCAAAATCGCCTTCATTCATCACGGTGTGCCCTTTGTGCAGACAGCTACCCGCGCGGAGCTAAAGACCCAGTATAAGTTCGGAGACCGCAAAATTCTCTCCACCTTCGGCTTCCTGAGTCCCGGCAAGGGCATTGAATATGCAATTGAAGCGATGAGCGGAGTGGTGAAGCAGCACCCGGACGCGCTCTATATCATCTGGGGCAAGACCCATCCGGTCGTTAAACAAGAGGCAGGCGAAGTCTACCGGCAAAAGCTGACCGATCAGGTGTATGAGCTAGGACTGGTCAATAATGTGCTGTTCGTCGACAAGCTGCTGACCCAGGAAGAAGTCATCGAGTCACTGGTGATGTCGGATATTTATATGACTCCATATCTGGGCAAGGATCAGGCTGTCAGCGGCACCCTCGCTTACGGCATTGGCTATGGCAGAGTCATTATCTCCACCCCTTACCGCTATGCCGAAGAGATGCTAGCTGAAGGCCGGGGGTTGCTCGCGGAATTCCGCAATTCAGCTTCTCTGGAAGCCTGTATTCTGGAGCTGCTGGATGATCCGGCCAAAGTCGAGGATATGGAGCAGCGTACACAGGCGCTTGGCAGTAAGATGATGTGGAGTGAGGTTGCAAAGAGCTATGCAGCCATCTTTCACGATAAAATAGCCCTCTCCACCCCGGCTGACCGGAGTGTGATTTGATGCATCCACCAGCAGTGTTGCAGCTCAAACCGGACTATATGCGCCGGATTACCGATGACACGGGGATTTTTCAGCATACGAAGTTCGGTGTTCCCGACCGTGCCAAAGGCTACACCACCGATGACAATGCGCGGGCTCTAATTGCAGCCGTACTGATGTACAAAAAAAATCCCGAGGCCGCTGCCCTCGACCTGATCCATACGTACCTCTCTTTCGTCCATCATGCACAGACGGAGGAAGGCAACTTCCGGAATTTCATGGACTACAGCCGCTCCTTCCTGGAGGAGCGCGGCTCCGAGGATTGTCAGGGACGCACCCTCTGGGCGCTGGGCTTCGCCCTCTCCTATTCTTCCATCCTGCCGGATAATCTGCTGAATACCTGCCGCTATCTAATCAACCAGGCGCTGCCTCATATCGGCGGCATTCGGTCTCCCCGGGCACTTTCCTATGCACTTGTCGGGCTAAGCTATCTGCTCAAAACTCCCGGAGCACTCACCTACTCCTTTCCGTATCCGCATACACCAGGCACAGAGGAAGAACAGGCCTTCCTGCCCGAAGCCTTCATTAGTGAGCTGATCGAATCCATCGCGGTCCGGCTAAATGACCAGTACAACCATACCAAGGGCGAGGGCTGGAACTGGTACGAAGACAGCCTGACTTACGGGAACTCGATGCTGCCTTGGGCACTATTGAAGGCCTACAAGATCTCCGGCAATCCGGTGCTCCGAGCTACGGCCCAAGAAAGTCTGGATTTCCTAATCTCCCGGACCTTCGCGCCGGAAGGCTATTACAAGCCCATTGGCAGCCATGGCTGGCTGCTGCGCGGCGGCACGCCTGCGCTCTATGACGAACAGCCGATCGAAGCCTGCGAGATGCTGCTCGCCTGCCGGGAAGCCGCCTCGGTGCTGAAGGACCCTGCTTATCTGCGGAAGGCTGACTTATGCTATGCCTGGTATACAGGGAATAACTCCTTGCAGCTCAGCCTGATAGATCCCCAGACCGGGGCTTGCTACGACGGGATTCACAGTTCGGGACTGAATCTCAATCAAGGCTCGGAGAGCATTATCTCCTTCTTGATTGCCCATCTGGTGACCCATCATGGATAAATTCGCAACCATTCTCGCAGGCGGGGGCGGCACCCGCTTCTGGCCGCTGTCGAGACAGGAAATCCCCAAGCAGCTGCTGAACATCAGCGGCAACGATATTATGCTGAACGATACGATCGAACGCTTCAAGGGCATTATTCCGCAGGAAAATACCGTTATTGTAACGAACCGAACCCAGGCGGTACTGCTGGAGAGCATTATGCACAGCAGTGTGCAGAAGAGCAATATCCTGATTGAGCCGGTGGCCCGAAATACTTCGGCGAGTATTCTATTCGCCGCTTTCGCCATCCAGCAGATGAGCGAAGGGGACTCCTTAATGGTCGTCCTGCCTTCCGATCACTATATTACCGATGAGCCGCAGTTCCGGCTTACGCTGGACGAAGCTTGCACCGTAGCCATGGAGAGCAATACCATTGTCACGATCGGGATCAAGCCGACCTTCCCGTCCACCGGTTACGGCTACATCGCTTATGACAAAGAGCCGATCGCAGTCAAGCCGGTTGCCGTATACGATGTAGCTGAATTCGTGGAGAAGCCGGATTTCAAGAAGGCACAGGGGTATCTGGCCTCAGGCAATTATCTCTGGAACAGCGGGATCTTCATCTGGAAGACCTCGGTCATTATCGATAACTTCAAGCGTTATTTGCCGCGGTTGTATAACACGATGCTGCCGATCAGAGAGGCATGGGGTACGGATCAAGAGCAAGAGACGATTAACCGGATCTACCCGCTGCTCCAAAATATATCGATCGACTATGGCATCCTTGAGCGTTCCGACGAAGTTGTGGTCCTCTCCGGACAGTTCGGCTGGAATGACATCGGCAGCTGGGATGCACTCGGTGCCATCTTCCCGCCTGATGGTGAAGGCAATATTATCAAAGCCAATCATTTGGGCATCGATACCCACAACTCCATCATCTATGGCAACGGGCGGCTGATCACCACTATAGGCGTTGAAGGTTTTATTATCGCAGACACGGGGGATGCCCTCATGATCTGCCCTAAGGACAAGGCACAGTCCGTCAAGGACATTGTGGATCTGCTCAAGGACAAAGGCATGCTGGAATATGTATAGGAGATGTCACTCGAAGAATAATTTGGGCCAATGGGGCTAGTACAGTATTGCTCCCCTTGTTCTAGCAGAAACGGCTACGCCGTCCTTGTCAAGGATGGCGTAGCCGTTTTTGCTCATGTTATTAAGGTGGTCTTGTGACCGTTCAGCCTCAGGTCCAGGCCCACAGGAATCCGTCGCGGTCCCAGGCAATCCGGCCGCCATGCAGCTTGCGGAAGGCCTTCTTCACTTCCTTGGATAACGAAGCATTGCCGTTCTCATTCACGAATACAAACTGTTCACCGAAATTTGCCTTCACATATTGGGTCGCAGCGGTCTGGTATAACGTCCCTGTGAACTTGATTTCCTTCACCATCCACTCCGCCACTTCCTGTGCGGTTACTTCCATTGGGGGTACTGCTCCTTCCTGTTCTTCTTGCTTGCTTGCAGATTTCCCCATTATACCACGAATCCCGCTGCTTCTATCCGATCCATTCCGGACTAACGGCGGAACCTGCTTGAACAGACAACTACGCCCCTTCCTGCTCCAGATGCAGCAGCTTAGCAGCGTCCATGAGAAGGGTCACGCGATCCCCTTCCCGGACCTGCAGCCAGCGCCCGTCATTCAGCAGGTCTACTGTTAAGGGGATACCTTCCGCCGTCACGCTGACCCGGATAATGCTGCCCAGAATGGATACCGCCTGGACCTGACCGTGCACATCCACCATACCATCGGCGTCATCCTGGATCGGCTCCCCTGCCGCCAGCAGGGTTACGGTCTCCGGCCGGATGGCAAACCGGTCGGCCCGGCTCTCGATGCTGCGGAAGAGCGACAGCGCCTCGGCCCGGCTCAGCACATTGTAGCTGCCCATGAACCGGGCGGCAAATTCCGTACGCGGCGCTGTGTAGAGCTGCTCCGGCGAGCCTTGCTGAACGATCTGCCCCTTATTCATGATGCAGATCCGGTCCGAGAGGATCAGTGCTTCCTCCTGATCATGGGTGACGAACAGCGTCGTCATGCCAAGCCGCCGCTGGATGTCGCGGATCTCCGCGCGCAGATTCTTGCGGATTCGTGCGTCCAGTGCGCTGAGCGGCTCATCCAGCAGCAGCAGCTTCGGCTGGACGGCCAGCGAGCGGGCCAGCGCCACGCGCTGCTGCTGCCCGCCGGACAAGGACTGCGGGTAGACATCCCGCTTGTCCTCCAGATCCACCATCGCCAGCAGCTCTGCGCTGCGCGTCCGCCTTGCTGCAGGAGCGATGCCGCGCATGCGCATGCCGTATTCCACATTTTGACGGACCGTCAAATTGGGGAACAGCGCATACGACTGGAACACCATGCCGATGTCCCGGCTGCGCGGCGGCAGCTTCGTCAGCTCCCGGGACTCCAGCAGCATACTGCCGCTATCCGGTTCTGTAAGCCCAGCGATGCAGCGCAGGAGTGTGCTTTTGCCGCAGCCCGACGGTCCCAGCAGCGTAACCAGCTCCCCTTCGGCGATACTCAGATCCACCCCATCCAGTACCCTGGCATCGCCGAACCTTTTATGGATACCCAGCAGCTTCAGATAATCATTCATTCCTGTCCCTCCCTATTAATGCCGGGTCTGCCCCGGCTTCCTTACTTCGATAACCGGCCCATCCGCTGCCCCAGCTTCATCAGCACGGCCGACAGCAGCAGAATGAAGAAGAAATATGAGATGGCAATGGCGCTGGCCAAATGCCCGCTTTCTCCGACTCTTTTATACAAATAGACCTGAATCGTCTGGATATGGCCCCCGACCAGCATATTCGTCAGCACAAACTCCCCGAACAGCACCGAGAACGACAGCAGCGCCGAGACGATAATCCCAGGCCATATATTCGGCAGAATGACCGTGAGGAAGGCCGTACGCCTTCTGGCTCCCAGCAGTTCAGCGGCATTCAGCAGCTCCACCGCCGATACACTAAGCAGACTGTTACGGATGCCCTGATACATATAAGGCAGCACGACTACAAAGTACGCCCCAATCAATAAATAAGCCGTCCCCGAAAGGTTAAAAGGTCCCGAGGAATATGCGCGGATCAGCCCTACGGCAGCTACCACCCCAGGCACGGCATAGGGCAGAACGACGATTCCCTTCATGAAGCTCTCCCAGCGCGGATAATAGACCGTAATGACAAAAACAGCCGGCAGCATCACAGCGAGACTCAGCGCCACACTGATGCCGCACAAATACAGGGAGGTCCAGAGCGCTTCCAGGAAGCGGCTGTCCCGGAACATACCGCTGAACCATTCCAGCGTCCAGCCTTTAGGAAGCAGCGTATTCTGCCAGTCCCGGGCAAAAGCATACAGCCCTGTAGCCGCCAGCGGCAGCAGCAGGTAGACCATCAGCAGCAGCATGAAAACGCGCGGGCCGATCCCCGCTCTGCGTGTATTCATTGTCCTGCCTCCTCCCGGGCGATCCGCCAACGGCGCTTCCATGCCTGGCCGCTGCTGCTATGTTCCCGTCTGGACTGCAACGCACCGCTATAGACGTCCATCCGGCGCACCATCCGCTGATTCAGGAACACCGCCAGCAAAGTGCTTAACGCCAGCAGGACAGCAAGGGTGCTGCCCATCTCCGGCTGGGTGACCACATTGCCCGCTACCAGGGAGCCAATGCGCACAGACAACAGATTATAGTTGCCCCCGACCAGCGCATAGGCTGTTGCGTAGGCACCCATCGCATTGGCGAAGAGAATGCCGAGCGTCCCGAAGATCGCCGGGGAGAGCACGGGCAGCCCAACCGTCGTCCAGAACTGCCAAGGTCTTGCCCCCAGCAGGTCCGCCGCTTCCCTCCACTGCTCCCGGATGCCATAGAAAGCCGGATACAACAGCAGTAATGCCAGCGGAATTTGGAAATAGACATAGACCAGAATCAGACCGGACCAGCTGTACAGGTTGAAGTCGCCGAATACATTCCAGCCCCATTGCTTGAACAGCAGCGTGAACACGCCGTTATTGCCGAGCAGAATAATATAGGCAAAAGCTAGCGGAACTCCGGCAAAGTTCGAGGTCATATTCGAGAGCAGCAGCAGCCGGTCGCGCGCAGCCGGGGCAAAGCGCGTGACGCAATACGCGCAGGCCAGGCCCACCCCCAGCCCGATCAGGCTGGAGAAGACAGCGATCAGCAGGCTGTTCTTGATTGCCTGCATGTAATAAGCACTGCTGAGCGCATGGATATAGTTGCCCAGCGTGAAGCCTTCGCCGCCAGAGCTGCGAAGACTGCCCAAGAGCATCGACAGGACCGGCACGGCCTGGAAGGCCAGCACCAGCAGCACAAACGGAGCCAGAGCCAGCAGACTACTCCATTGTCGTTGTTTCATTCCGTACACTCCTCTCTTCTTAAGATACGGAAGTAGCAAGCGGGCGCCCCGGATACTGCAAGGCGCCCTTCATCTGTTGCATACAGTTCAGTCTGAGGTTAGTTCAGGTGGACCAATACGCGTTCCTGCCAGAGCTGCGGAATCGTCTTGGCGGTTGCCTCCCACACCTTGTAATCGCCTACCGGCTTCACGTTCGCGTATTGCTCCTGGGGAAGCAGCTTCGCAGACACCTCCTCCGGCAGCTTCACACTCTCGCGGATCGGACGGGCGTAACCTTTGGCCAGGTTGATCTGGCCTGCATCGCTGAGAATATACTCACGCGTCAGCTTGGCGGCATTTGGATGCGGAGCCCACTTATTGATAATGGTCGCATAACCGCTCACTACGCTGCCTTCCTTCGGAATCGCCACATCGAAGCTGCTCTTATCAATCTGATCCTTATAGTTCAGCGCATTGAAGTCCCAGAGCAGGGTTACCTCCACCTCGCCCTTCTCAATGTTCGCAAGCGATGCTTCGGCATTCGAGAGACGGCCCTTCTTGGCCAATTCCTCGAAGAAGGCGAGTCCCGGCTCAATATTGGATTCATCCCCGCCAAAAGCAATCGCAGCCGCCAGCACGGCCATCTGCGCCTGTGCAGCCTTCGTTACATCGCCTACAATGATTTTGTAGCTGCCGTTCTTCAGGTCTTCCCAGCTCTTAGGCGGACTAGCCACCAGCTTGGTATTGGTCAGGAAGGCGATGCTGCCTTGATAACCGACCACCCAGTGGCCGTCCTTATCCTTGGCCCAGGCGGGAATCTCATCCCAGTAAGAAGTTTTGTAAGGCTGGGTTACGCCTGCATCTGCTGCAACCGGACCGAAGGCGATACCCACATCGCCAATGTCGGCGGTCGGCTTGTCTTTCTCGGCATCGAACTTGGCAATTTCCTCCGCGCTCGACATATCTGTATCGGTATGTGTAAGTTTGTATGTTCCCGTAATGTCCGTCCAGGTATCCTTCCAGTTCGCCCAGGTATCCGGCATCCCCACGCTGACCACCGCGCCTTCCTTGGCTGCTTCGGCCTCAATGTCGCTCAGACTCAGCTCTGCGGTGCTTGCGGTGCTGTCATCAGCTTTCGCCTCCGAGTTGGCACAAGCAGCCAGCAGCAGGACGAGCAAGCACAACAGCAGACTCATAGACCCTAACCGTGCAAATCTCTTTTTCATGATTTCCCTATCACTCCTATTTCTGATTTGCGGGCTAATCTCTGAATGGAAGCTTGTTCGGTGCCCACCTGAAGTATAGAGGTCCATTATTTGCCCGGCATTAAGCTCAGTAGTAACCTTTGTAAACCCGCAGCATTTGTGGCAGACCGGAGAGCCTTAACCACGCTGCCTTCCAGGTAACACAAAGAGCCCCCGGAATAACCGGAGGCCATGCGCTACTCTCTCATTTTATCTTCTGTGCGCACCCACGCTGACCACACCGTAGCGGTAGAGCACCTTCCGGCCGAACCAGCCGAAGGCCCGGTCTGTGAAGAAGCCCATGAAGCCGAGGCTAATCAGCCCTACGAAGATCCAGTCGGTACGGAAGAACAGCCGCGAATTCCAGATTAGGTACCCCACCCCTTCGTTCGAGGCAATCATCTCCGCGCCGATAATCGCCATATAGGAGGTGCCCATCGCCAGCCGCACACCGGTGAAAATATACGGAATCGTCGAAGGCACAATGACATGCAGCAGAATCTGCCACTCACTGGCCCCCATGCTGCGTGCGGAACGGATCTTGTCCTCCTCTACCGACATGACCCCGGTCAGGGTATTCAACACCACAATGAAGAAGGTGGCGTACATAATCAGCGCGATCTTCGACTGCTCCCCGATGCCGAACCAGACCAGGAAGAGTGTAATGAAGGCAATCGGCGGAATGAAGCGGATGAAGTTCAGGAACGGCTCAGCGAACAGGCGGACTACATTCACCTTGCCGGTGATCAGTCCTGCCGGAATAGCCAGCAGACTGCCTAGCACCCAGCCGATCAGCACGCGGTACAAGCTGACCCCGATATATTGCACCAGCGTCCCGTCCTCCACCAGCTCACGCCCGCCCCGGACCGTTGCCCACGGCCCGGGAATGATATCCGGACCATACACCCAGGCGCCAAGCTGCCAGAGGAGCAGTACGGCAAGCCACAGCAGGGATACGGATACCCATTTCTTTTCCAACCATCTCATCAGGTATCACCTCCCGTCCTATTCTTCAAAATGGCTCTGAATCCGGCTATACAGCCAATAGAATTCAGGTGAAGCCACATCCCGGGGGAAGGGCAGCGTATTGTCGTAGATGTCTGTGATATTGGAGGAGGGCCCTACCGACATAATGCCGATGCGCTCCCCCAGCAGCAGTGCTTCCTGAATATCATGGGTCACGAAGATCACCGTCTTATGCGTCTCCCGCCAGATCTGCACCAGCTCCTTCTGCATCGTCCGCCGGGTCATGGCATCCAGCGCGCCGAACGGCTCATCCATCAGCAGGATCGCCGGATCATTCGCCAGCACCCGGGCCAGCTGTACCCGCTGCTTCATTCCTCCCGACAGCGCCTTCGGGAATTTGTCCTCATGGCCGTTCAGCCCGACAAGCCCGATGTAGCGGTCAGACAGACGCCTGCGTTCGGCCTTCGCCGTCTTCTTCATCCGCAGTCCGAACTCTACATTCTCCCGCACCGTCAGCCAGGGGAACAGGGACGAATCGGCCTGCTGGAACACCACCGCCCGGTCCCGGCCCGGCTTATCCACCTCGATGTTGTCTACCCGCAAATGTCCGCCAGACTTGGAGACGAACCCGGCAATCATATTCAGCAGCGTGGATTTGCCGCAGCCGCTTGGGCCGAGCAGTACGAAGAATTCTCCGCCCTTGATCACCAGATCTACATCCTTAATAATGTAGTGAACATCTCCGGCTGCCGGTTCACTGTAGCTCTTACGCAGCTGCTCGATATGAATAGCATGCTGCCTTGCCGCTGGTTTAGCAGATAAAGACATGGGGCACCTCCTGTAGTTTCATTTATTCCGGGTAGGTCACTTTATCCGGCAACGCCTGCTTCAGCGGCTCCAGCTTAAGCTTGCTGCCAAGGTCAAAATCCTGCGTGATAATCCCTGTATCCACCATATACTTCTTCTGTCCGGCGAGGCTGTCGTATGCAGCCTGGGTGAAGCCCACCTTCCACGGATTCGCCGGCAGATCCTTCAGCGTTGCTTCCTTCGGCTGCTTCACTTCCTTGTACATCAGCTCCGCTACTTCCTCGGGATGCTCCTGTACGTACGCCGAGGCTTCATCCACCGCTGCCAGGAAGGCTCCAATGCCTTCACCATGCTCCTCTGCAAAAGCATCCGCAGCTACGATTCCCATCCCCAGCCGCACCGGAGTCTTCGACATATCGGTCAGCTCATGCACGCCCTTAAGTGCAGCCAGCTTATCGGTCAGCGCTGAACCGCTGAACCAGGCGGCATCGACATCCCCCTGCTTCAGGGCGATGAAGGCTTCGTCGAAAGCACCCTGTCCTGTAAGCTTCACACCGCTGAGTGCGATGCCCTGCTCCTTCAGATATTCGTCCCACAGATACGGCAGGAACGTCCCGCGCAGGAAGCTCAGATTCTTACCCTTCAAGTCCGCGGCAGACTGAATATCGTCTCTGACGTACAGCTTCCATACTGCCGCTGCCTGATCCGTGGCCTGACCAGCGGAAGCAATGATTGAATAGTCGCCCTTGGCAACGGCATTCAGCACCGGGAAGTCCGCACCGAAGGCCACATCCACCTGCTTGATGAACAGCGCATTCACTCCCTCGGCCGGTGTCCCGAAGTTGATCATCTCCGCATCGATGCCGTGGCTTGCGAAGATGCCTTGCTTAAGGGCTACCCGGAAGGTCGGATTCGTGTTGATATCGGCAATCCTGATCTTCAGGGTCTTCGGTGTACCGCCGCCCTCTCCCGCAGAGGCTGCCGCATCTCCCTTGGAGCTGCAGCCGGAGAGCACCAGTACCAGAGATAAGGATAAGAGCAGAAGGCTTGAGCTGTACCATGATTTTGTCACAAGAACGCACCTCTTCGTCTATGAATTTCTGAAGCCTGCCTGAGTCTCTACCTGGCCCGCCGGACGCTGCCTTCATCCGTAGTGGCTACACAGGCTGCCCCCTCTGTAAAAGGCAGCGTCGTCGCTACCTGCACGACCGAATCCGATCCCTTCGGAGCGGCCCCCGGTACCCTGAAGCTGGACACATCGAGCGGCTCAATCGCATTCTCCTGCGGCTTCGTAAGCTGCGGCACCCAGGCATAGGGTACCCGGTAAGAACGGTAGACCATATTCGTATTGCGGCGGTCTGTGTACGGGGAGATATACTCCCAGACCAGCTCATGCGCTGCCGTGACCTCGAACAGCCGTCCATTGGAGCCTTCGGTAATCAGCGTGTTGCCGTTGGCAAGCCGCTGCGCCGAGCTGATATACGGGCTGTAGAACTTATAGGAATCCGTCGGAATGGAGAATCCGGCCTCCGCCGAAGTATACTGCCACTCAATCTCCAGCGTCACCGGGTTAATCTCCAGTACGCGTGAGTGATCACGCAGCGCGTTCTTCTGCCCGAACGGCGATGCCGGATTCGGCAGACCGTAGCCGCCCCAGCCGCCGTTATCGAATACAAGCAGATTGCCTTCCCCCGGCAGTCCCTTCGGAATGATGTGGGCGTGATGCTGGCCGATAATCCAGCCGATATGCTTCACTTCGGGCAGGGAATAGTCCGGGCCCAGACGCCAGACGATAGCCCCGCTGCGCTTGTCGGTGATGGCGATAATATTCGCCTCGCGGGCATCCCAGATAATGTTATCCGGGTGGAAGCGCTCGTCTCCCTGATCATAGAACCGGTTCGGCCCCACATAAGACGCAGAATTAATATGCAGCCAGTCGCCTACGCCGCCGCCCAGATCCCCGAAGGAGCGGGTATTGGGGTCGCGGAACAGGACATTGCGCGCCGCCTGGTCGAAGCCCAGCTCCGCGAAATGATCGCTGGCTGCCCACTCCCAGAGGATATTGCCTTCCCAGTCCACTTCAATAATCGTGTCATCCAGCAGCTCTTTGTCGGAAATCTCAGGGTTATGCAGATTTTTATGCGCCAGGATTAGCGTTGTCCCGCTGTTAACCGAAGGTTCAAGCCCGCGAGCATAGTATCCCGCAGGATTGCCTTCCCGCTGGTAATCATGGTGCTGGCGGGCATACCACAGCGGCTCAGCCCCCGGGTCCGCGATCTGCTCATAGCTGTTGTATCTCCAGACCACATTGCCGTCCCAGTCCACCTGCACCAGATCGACATTATCCTGAATGCCGAATTTGGGATCTCTTCTGCCGGTGCTGCCCAGGACATAGCCGCCGGGAAGGATTTTGGCCGGGAAACCGATCAGTCCTTGCCATAGATGTACCTCCTTGCCGCTCATGTCGATTAGCACTACGCCCTCATCGCCTGCCTGAAATACCGTGTAGCCGCTCCATGCCTTGGCCGGGTTATATACAGTTGCCCCTGTCGGATATATTGTGGAATGTCCCATGCTTATCTCTCCTCATCATTGGGTTGGTATTCTCTTCATTTCTCAATAGCTAAGATAACTACTCTTCGTGCCTCCGCGCCGCTTCTGTTCAGGCTCTGCGGGAACGGGTATGGTTGCATTCTGCCGGGCCAGCTCCAGCAGCGTCTCTGAGAACCCTTCCAGATTCCCGGTCATCCGCTGATAGAACCGGCTCTGCTGCTCCAGCTCTTCCTCCGTAAAGCCCTCGAACAGAAGCATAATACACCTGGCACCGATGTTTCCGTTCCGCTCCGCCATCTCCCGGCCGCGGGCGGTAATATCCAGCAGCACAGTCCGGCGGTCATCCTCCTTACGCCTGCGTACCGTATATCCGCCCGCCTCCAGCTTGTCACTCAGCGCCGTTATGGCGCCTGAGGTGAAATCAAGCTGCTCCGCCAGATCGCCCAGACGCTGCTACCCGTCACGGATGATTTTGTGCAGAATCAGCATTCCCGGCAAGGCTACTCCCTCCACGTTTACGCGGTCACGCTCCTTAACGAACCTGCGTACCAGCTTACGGAACAGATGATCCGCCTGCTCCAGCTGCTCCCACTGTCTATCCTCCATGCCCTCTCTCCTCTGCTATTCATCCACGGGACGCAAATAGGCCCCCGGTCCATTCCCTGTTCGGGAACTGTAGCGGGAGCCTTTGGTGGTCCAATCAGCTCAAATCTCAGGTATGATGTTGACAACGATTCTTTCACTGTTCATTTAATTAGCGGTGAATGATTGCTGTTATCATATACCCCCTTAAACATACCTGTCAAGTATGAATTATAAAAACAAGTGTGGACCGGCTAACCGGCTAATAACCACAATTCCCTTATGTATAAGATTGTGTCACAATACGCGGCATTCCGATTGTTATATAGGTATCCAACCAAAGGAGGTGAGGTAAGTGCAATTAACCGTCCCCGGGGAAGCGGACGAACGAAGCTTAATGATCGAGCAGGCTGTAGAGGCTGTGAAGGCTGGAGATAAGCAGTCATATGAGATCATCATTAAACGGTTTCAACGCCAGATTTATACCTATTGCTTCTATATTCTCAAAGACCATACCGAAACAGAAGATGCCGTTCAGGAAATCTTCATCCGCGCCTATGCGAACCTTCACCGCTATAGCAGCAGCACTTCCTTCTCAGCCTGGCTGTACAAAATGGCTTACCACCATTTAATCAATTTGAAGAAAAAACAAAGCCGTTGGCTTAGATTAGTAGAGCATTACAAGGAGCAGCAGCGGCAGGAGCAGATCCCGCCAAGTGAATCGGTAACCTCCGAGCTAATGGCCTGTCTGACCACAGAGGAGCGCCACATCCTGCTGCTGAAGGCTGTAGAGCAGTACACCTTCGAGGAGATCAGCGAAATTATGGGAATCAAGGCGACAACCATCCGCAAAAAATACGAACGGCTGCGTAAAAAACTGCTGGAGCGTGCCGCCCAAAAAGGAGCGAGGAAGCATGGATCAATATCGGGAGCGAACAAGACATCGTGAGATGGAGGCTATTGAACAACATATTCGGGAATCCGTTAAGCCAAGAGCGGAGTTAAGCACGATCATTATGAATAAGATTGGAGAGGAAGAAATGAGCAGCATAACAAGATCAAGAGGATCGAAGGCCAGACCGGGGATTTTCAAAAAAACAGCTATCGCCGCCACCATCGCCGGGGTTCTAGGTGCAGGCATTCTGGGCGCAGGCTTCGTGTCACCGGCAATGGCAGATACGCTTAAGAAAATTCCGGGGATCGGCATTCTCTATCAGGGAACCACTCCGCACTCGCTTGAGCTTGCAAAAAGTCAGGGGATGTTGTCACAGCCGGGTCTCAGCGTAACCCATAACGGAGTTACACTCAAGCTGACCGATCTGCTCTATGACGGCACACGGCTCAGCTTCCAGCTTGAGCATGAGGGCGGATTAGATTTCTCGGGCGGAACTATAGGGCAGTTGATTGAGCCACCGGCCGTCTTGGCTGACGGGCAGCAGATTAAGTTCACTTCAGGAGCCTTCGGCGATATTCCTTATCAGGATCATGCTTATCTTGCCGAGCTGTCGGGCGATTTGAATCTGCCGAATGAATTCACCCTGACGGTGGAGGCTAAGGTCAAGCAAATGAATGAGACCTTTACATTCACTGCACCTGTAAAAATCATGGATACCGCCCTCACGGTTACCCCGAACATCACCAAAACAGAGGGTGCCTTCAGCTATACTGTCGAGCAATTAAAGGTCACTCCGGTATCCACCCGTCTGGTTCTGAACAGTCAGGGTGAGGTGCCGCAATCCGCAGAGCAGTCCGGCGAATTTCATGCCAGCATGATGTACTATGAGCTTGTAGACGACCAGGGCAATTCTATTGACCCGAATAGATACGGATTTTACGACAGCAAACCGGAGACAGAATACTATCTGAATGAGCTGTATCCTCCTTTTGCTAACACACCTAAGACCATAACCATCAAGCCGTATACGCTGACCGTTAAGAGCGATGACTTCACCATTGCGGGGCAGAAAAAAGACAGTAACGGCAACATTCTGCCGGGACGCGGGAATCTGGGCAAACGGACTTATCTGAAGAATCTGGAGACCACGATCACCCTCCAGCCTTAGTGTATTAGTTCTCCCGCTTCATGCTGTTCATCATCTAAAAAGCAAGGCTGTCCGGGTAGCCGTCATGCGGCTGATCCCGGGCAGCCTTTTGCTTTTGGCGTATAAAAGCGTTACGACAGGCTGACCACATAGGTCAGAAACTGATAGATATTATCCTTCAACACTGTGGCTGTGGCCAGCAGCTTCTTACCGGACGGACTCCAGTGGAGAGGATCAGACAGATGAAAATCATTCAGCACAGGCGTCTGCTCTCCGGTCTCCACCTCGATAATGAACAGGTCCTGCTGGTCATCCGTTGAACCAGACGCCGTGACTGCATAAGCCAGCAGCTTGCCGTCCGGCGACCAGCTGGTGCCGAAGATCTGCTGCCCCGAAGCTAGCTTAGACTGCTCATTGCCCTCGCTGTCACAGAGCTTCAACGTCATCTCTCCGCGTCCGGTACGCTCAACAATCGCCAGCATACTTCCGTCAGGGGAGGGAACGGCCCAGATCACATTCTTTAGCAGCACCTTAGTCTGCTTCGTCACTATGTCATAGGCGCTTAGCTGGCTATCTTCACCTGTAACATAGAGAATCCGGCTGCCGGTCTGAACCACCTCATGCACATAAGGGATGCCCGTCTTCAGGATCGTCTCCTGCTTGCCGGTTAGATCTGCACTTCGAATATTGCCTTCCATATCAGGAAAAATCACATGCGTATCATCCGCCCATTTCCCTTCCTCGATCTGAAACTCCGTCTCGCTAACCTTCACCGGAGCGCCGCCAGCCAGGTCCATAATGTATCCGATCCCAGTCATCTCGGACAGCTCCTTGAAGAAGATATGCGTCTTGTCCGGGGAGATTTGCGGCGCGCCATAATTCAGCTCTCCAACCTGCAGCGGAGCTTCCTCACCTGTGGACAGGGTATGCAGATAGAGATTCAGCGGATACCGTTCCTGTCCTTCAATCACCTGCGAGGGGAGACTGCGGTTCTCCTTGGTCACTACCATTACATCCTCACCGGCAAAATCCGTCCCCCGCACCCCCTCCACCTTCTGTATGCCCTCAAGCTTCAGCTTCGTATAGACCGGTTCGCTGATATTGTCGAGGACTGTAATTTTGCGGCCCGCCTTCTCTACAACCTCACGTGTATCTGTGTTCTCAGTACTACAGGCAGTAACCGACAGCAGAACAGCTCCGCAGAGCAGAATGCTCCAGATTTTGCCCCAGGCTCTATGGCTCATATAATTCATTCAGGCTTCCCTCCAGCTCATCGCTCATGTTGCCTCTTCAGCATACCGGACGCTTATTTCCAAACCGCATCTCAACTATATCCAACTTGTAAACATTATCCCTTCAGGTCACCAGCGGAAAAGACAGCTCAAACGCCGCCCCTTCGCCTGAGCCTTCCAGCAAGATAATGGTTCCGCCCTGCTTCTCCACCAGATTACGGACCAGCGAGAGGCCAAGCCCTGTGCCGCCCGAGGCTCTGGAACGGTCACGATTGACCGTATAGAACGCTTCGAAGATCTTCTCCCGCGACGCCTCCGGAATGCCGATGCCGGAATCCCGTACAGTAATCCACACCCGCTGATCCCTTACCTCGCTGTGCAGATGGATACTCCCCTGCGGAACATTATATTTGATTGCATTGTCCAGCAGATTGATGAAGATATGCATGAAGCTCTCCCGGTCAATCCAGATATGCGCGGGCTGGGCGTCAAGCGTGACTGTGAGGCCGTAGCGCTCCGCCTTGCCTTTCATCCGTCCGCAGATATCGCTCAGCGTACTCTCAACCTCCAGCAGCTCTGCCTGGGATTCAAAATCATACTTCGCAAGCGCCGTCAATTGCAGCACCTTCTCCACCATCTCGTACAGCCGCTCTGTTTCCTTGGCAATACTCAGCTTGGCATCATGCAGCAGCTTGGGGTCATCGTCATACATATTCAGCAGGTCGACATACGCCTTAATCGAGGTCAGCGGCGTCTTGAATTCATGGCTGATGTTCCCGATGTACTGCTTCTGCTGCTGCTCCAGCGCCTGAAGCTTCTCCACAGCCAGCTGCAGCTTGTGCCGTTCTTCATCCTTGGCGGCAATGCTGCGCTCAATCTCCCGGCTCATGAAATAAATGCCCTCGGCCAGCTCCCCCAGCTCATCCTTGCGCCTTACCGGCGGAGCCGTGATATAGTTGGCCCCGCGGATATCCTCCGCTGCCTTCTTCAGCCGCCCGATGGAGGCAGCCGCACGGTTGAAATACAGATACCCGAGGATGAAGCTGAACACCAGCACGGCGCCGCCTGTCGTCAGGAACAGATTCAGCAGTGTCTGCTGGAAGCTGCGGGCGCCCTCCAGGGAATACTGTAGCTGCACCACACCCATCTGCCCCTCCGGTCCCTGCAGCGGGGCCAGGTAGAACAGCTTGTCGCCTTCACTCTGGTAGGCGACCTTGTTATTCAGCGCGTAGTCCAGCGCTGTGCTGAGATCCGGCTTGCCCGGACCCGTCCCAGGCTCGCCTTGCGCTGAGGTGCCCGCCTGCTGTCCCTGGCTGTCGTACAGGGTCACCTCCAGGCCGGTGAATCCGGCCAGCTCGGCAGCCAGCGCCTTGCCGCGCTGCTGCATGAAGACCTGCGGCGTAAGGCGCGCGCCTGTATAATACGTCTGCTTCACGCGCAGATTGACCGTGTTGACATGCTGGGCCAGACTGCGCTCCGTCTGGCCCTGCTCATTGCGCTCCACGCCGCGCAGGACGAAGTAGCTCAGCACGCCGACGGCCAGAATCAGCAGCGCCGCCAGGAACAGGCTGAACTTCAGCTTAATGCTGATTCTCATGAGTAGCTCCCAGCAGGCACTGCCTTATAGCCTACGCCGTAGACGGTTTGCAGGATATTCTGGTAGGGCTCGCCCAGCTTTTTGCGCACCCGCTGAATATGAATATCTACGGTGCGCGTTCCCCCGGCATAGTCCATATCCCAGATCTGCTCCAGCAGCTCCTCGCGCATATACACCCGCTGCGGGTGCGAGAGCAGCAGATGCAAGAGATCGAATTCCTTCGGGGTCAGCTCCAGCAGCTCCCCGCCAAGCTCGGCGCTGCGCCGGTCCGGGTAAACCTGCAAGAGACCGTATTCGATCAGCTCACTTCGGACCTCAGCCGTATTCTTCTCCAGCCGGCGCAGCAGCGCCTTCACCCGGGCCAGCAGCTCGCGGATCTCAAAGGGCTTGGTCATATAATCGTCTGCACCAAGCTCCAGACCGACAATTTTATCGACAATATCATTCTTGACAGTCAGCAGGATAATTCCAATATCATCCCGGTCCTCCAGCTTGCGGCAGACATCATAACCGCTCAGCTTCGGCATCATTACATCCAGCACCAGCACATTTGGACGGAAGGTATTCGCCTTGCTTAACGCTTCCTCCCCGTCACCGGCAGTATCGACTTCATAGCCTTCACGCCGCAGCGCGTAGGCAATCGCACTCACAATGGCCGGTTCGTCATCAACGACCAGTATTTTTTTCATAGACGGCCCATCCTTCCGCTCTCGCTTGTTCAGTTCGGGTAATGTCCTTCAAGAATAACGCAGATGAAGAAGCCGGAGCAAGGAACCGGCAGAGACAAGCAAAGTTTAGGTTATCTTTAAGAAGACTTAAGCTTCATTTCAGTATTATTGGGTAAACTGTACTTAGCTGAAGTTCACTAGCCGCCGTAAATGATGAACCTTGACCGATATAACCAACCACGAAAAGAGGATTATACACATGAATATAAAACATATGAATATTAAGCGTGTAATGATTGTAGGAACAATGATCGTAGCCATGTCGTTCGGAGGAACGGCCTGGGGCAAGCCGGCTTTACATACCCTTCCTGTCGCCAAATGGTCCACCTCTGATGTGGCCGATACCGATGAGCTGCTGGATGCCCTGAACCTGAACCCTACCTCTGACGAAGAGCTATACGACGCCTTGTATGACGGAAAATCCCTGCGCAACATCGCCGAAGAGAATGGCGGCAACGTGACCCGGGTTATCAACTTGCAGGTCAAGCAGCTGACCCAGCAGCTCGAAGCCAGACTCGCCAGCGGCAGCATCACCCTGCAGCAGTTCAATGCACAGAAGGCCGAGCTCAGGGAGATAGTCGCGCAGAGTGTCGAAACTTCGTTTGGGTGAGTGAATGGGCGCAGCGACAATTAAATGTGGCTGAACGTATTTAAATAAGCTGTCCTACGAGCAGGCATACTGCGCGTGGGACAGCTTTTTTATATGCGGCTCATACGCCTTCACAGCTAAATACTCAGATCATTCAAAGCGCACTATTGACCTAAGCCCCGCTCTTGTTATGATTAATAGATACTCTTAGAAGCGGGGGAATGGCAATGCATAATGCGCTAATGGAACGTTTGCAGCTTTTTTTAACCAAAGAGGGGAATCAGAGTCTGCTCGGTACACCAGCAACAGAGGAACAAATCGCTGGGGCAGAGAAGCAGCTGGGTCTGTCGCTGGATCAGGATTATGTTCAATTCATCCGAAGCTTTGGCGGCGCCTATGCCGGGCTTCCCGTACACGCTTTCAGCAACGGCTCCTCCATCGGGCGGGAGAGTGTGACCGAGTTAACGTTGTCCTTCCGCGAGGATTACAAGGATACCCCTATGAGCGGGCTGCTTGCACGAAGTGCAGTCTTCTCTATGGACGGCTCAGGTAACCCGATCCTGCTTGACCCCGAAGGCCGCGTGCTGCTCATCGACCATGATAACGGGGATTACGAGGTGATCGCAGAATCGTTTGCTGCGCTGATTGAAGAGAATTTTATGGAGTGGTAGAGAATCATCCCATTCGTTTAAGCTTCATATCTTCAATATCCAAAATGTTATGATAAAAGTTGGACTGAGTATCTTTGTGTGAAATACCAATTACCATCGTATTAGGCAACTCCAGACTCAGTAGTCTGTATAGATCTGACTCATGCGTTCCATAAATATCGGTAGTCGCCTCATCAATTAATAACAATTCCGGCTTGAGGAGAAGACATCTCCCCATATTAAGGAGTTGCTTCTCGCCCTGGCTGAAGCTATCCAAATACTCATTGGTCTCTTGTTCAAGGGAGCTTACTCTGCCCTTAAGTTTCAACTTCTCAAGCATTGACCATATCTCCTGATCCGTACATTGCAGCTCGGGGTCCAAATTCTCTCTTAGAGTTCCGTGGTAGAGTACGGGACGCTGTGGTAAAGTCACGATTTTCTTCGCCAACAAATGATCTGGAATGGATTTAACATTCGTATCTCCAAGCAGAATCTCACCTTCATAGTCCATAAATTGGGTCAGGCAGTAAAATAACGTAGACTTGCCACTTCCCGTTCTTCCTTTGACAAGCAGGTTTTGATTTGGTTCAAGTTTGAGGGTCAGTCCAGAGATGATCGGCCTTGAATCATTATACTGAGCGCTCAAATTGCTGATTGTCAGGCCCCCTGCTGTATTTATAAAGGGCGGTAAGCTCTCATGTATGGTTTTTGGGGATTCTTCATTTTCAAGATCCAAGATTCTTTCAAGTGAATTCGTCCCAATCTCCATATGACGAAGGTCTCTAAGTAGGACCTCAAAATTAGAAAATGCTGTTAACGTATACGTTAAAGTAACGTAAATAACAACAGGATTTCCTGAAAACCCCTTTAAGCTCATAAGAATCAAGAAAGCAGAAAATGTAAAATACCCTGCAACTTCTATCCAGAACAGATAAAATCTATTAACAGACTGCCTTGTATACTCAGCATTTAGTGTATAGGATATTTTTTCTTTCCATATATTCAATAAATACACTTGAAGATTTTTCTTTCTCACATAATCAGAATCTGCTGCTGCAGACTTCAGAATAGCAAGGCATGGTTCGTGAGCTTCGTTAGCTAACTTAGAGGTAATTTTACCTGTAATACGAACTTCTTTCTGAATCTTATTGAAAAAAATCAGGAATACACCCAGGACCAGAACCATATATAAATCTGAATATGCTATTAATAGGGATGCAGTAATAATTTTAAAAAATGATTCCAGCAAATTACTGGTATAACCACTCATATCCATATCAATAACTTTCATATCATTGGAAAAACGGGCAGATAAAGAACCATTCTGCTGTTTGCTGAACTGCAAAAAGCTCATTTTGGATACCCTCTGTAATAACTGCTGATGAAAAGATTCGCCTGCTTTTACATTACCTAGATAAATTATACTTATGCGAACAATATTGGTGAGGACCAGCAAGAGGGCTACGCCAAAATAAATAGAGGAAAACAAAATTGGGTTTGCTGCATTCCCGCCGAATCGTGGCACTATATATATGGATGCAACATCGATAATCTGCGCTAAGATAAATAAAAATATGAAAAGAAATAATATCGGCCTGTTCCCAATCTCCAAAAAATAATTTTTGAGGATCTTTAAGCCGGATTGCTTAGTCCCTGTATTTTCGTCAGAATCCGGCGCATCCAGATTTAATTCACGTCCTTCAGACCGTTCATTTTGCGTGATTTCATTCTTGATTTGAATTGCAATTTCATCAGGGAGGAATTCCCGTAGTGTACTGTGATTGAGTTCACTATTTTGAAAGGAATGCTGAATACGCCCCTCTCTCATTACAATAACTTGGTCCGCTTGTTCGAATAATTCCTGGTCTATGGTTGCTGCTACCATAATTCTCGTTGTATCTTTCCAAAAATCTAAAATAAGATTTCTGAGCACTCTCTTCCGTACCTTTGCATCCAAAGAGTTTAAGATCTGGTCAAGCAGTACTACTTGGGCCCCCTGATATGCAGCCCGGGCTAATAGAATTCTTTTTATCTGTCCGCCTGACAGATTGACCATATCCGTATTAATAATAGTAGAGTCTCCACTCGCCCATTGTTCCAGATCCTCGCCTAACTCGCATGCATGAATAATCTGATCATAACGCGCTTCTTCATAAGGTCTGTCCAGGATAATATTATCCCTAATACTTACCGGAAATAATGGAGAATTATCCAAGACCTCCTCACATTGCTGAGCCAGGCGGCTCTCACCCTGAACGCATTCCAAATACCCTGCTATTGAACGTAGCAGAGTTGTTTTCCCAGATCCTGTTTCGCCCACTAAGACAACTAACTGTCCTGGAGCAATGGTTAGGTCTATATCTGTAAGCAGTATCTGACTTGGGTCCGTAAAATTACTAAAGGATGCTTTCTGTAGTGCGATTGTCTCTGCTTGTGGGGGAGTTGAATGGCTTCCCTCCCATGCAAATTCATCCAGACTAACATATTCCTGTACTAGTGAGATTGCCTTCATTCCTTGTCTAACCGTATTTATACTAACTAGGAAGTCGTTAATACAACGATCAAGGAGGCCAAAAACGATAAAGGAAGCCATGGTTTTTTCAACACTTAGCGGATAGCCCATGAGGGAGGAGAAACCGATACATATCATAGCTGTTAAAGGTACCATAGAGTAGTTAATGAGGGTTAATAGAATCTGAACCTTACTTTTTTTATGTAAAACTTCCGATTGTCGTGATCTTTCATTTTTAATCTTTTGAATGAAGTAGTTGGTAAAATTCATTTGTTTAGCTTCTTTAAACTTGTGAAGAAAGTCGTTAATTTCAAAGAGCCTCTTACTATTCACTTTGCTTAACTCTGTATCTACCTGATTCAGTGTACGAAGTAGCCGTGAGAACATTGGTGCTGCGAATAATAACAAGCATCCCATAAGACCCCCCACTCCTAAATACATTACCAGGAGTGCAACTCCAAATATAACACCAAGGGCGCTGCTTACACCGTCTATAAACCAGACAATTCCTCTTAACCAGCTAATCTGGTTTCCATACAAATCGATCAATTGTCCTGCTCGCTGAGAAGATTCTCTTTTCCGCAAAATATTTTTGAAAAGTATATTTCGATAATTAAATTCAATCGATGTAATTAGCTTCCAACGAAAATGTAAAAATTGAGAATTACAGATTACCTTAATCATCTGTATGGCGATAAACAGGAATATACCTCCTAGTGCTTTACCGTGCGGCTGCGAGCTTCCGTTAATAATTGAGCGAAGAATATCAGGAAACAAATACGGGATGGAGAATTGTAATGCCAGTGTCAGAAAAGCAAGCAGCGCATAAGCAAGAAAGGAGAACTTCAACTGACGCACAATATGCATAATCAGTGGCATCACATTTTTTTGTCTGCGAACGGACTCAGACTCTTCTTGAAAATGATCTATCCCATAGGCGGAGGGAATGACCAAACATGATTCTTGAACAGCACTTATTGGCAGATCCTTACGAATAGCTTTATTAATGAAGGGACGTGTCCACGTAAAAAAAACTCTTTGAATAGGATTTGATTTCTCTTCAATCGAGCGGCTCTGATTCGAATTAATCAAACGGTTCATCCCTTCAACAACTCATTTATGAAATAAAATCCCAAATGTCATAAAATATATTAATTCATGTTTTGTGGATATAATATAAAAAATGTCATGCCCGTTCTGGAGGATTGAACTCCTTCCAATTCGTCATGTAGGCCGTATCATTCCCGCCATAGAAATTCACCGCTACTTTGTTCTCACCAATCATTCATTCCTTGCACCTAATTCAAATCCAGTGAAAATATTTCTTCAAAACCCGCTTTCCCCTCATTGGTGACCTGTACCGCACGTGTACCCGGCAGACGCCGGACCCAGTCCAGCTCCAAGACTCTCTCCAGAAGGGCATTTCCTAGGGCTCCGGCCAGGTGGTGGCGGCGTTCGCTCCAATCCAGGCATTGATGTGAGAATTGACGGCGTTTCGTTGCAGCTTCGTTCAAATCAACGCCAAAGTCTGCAAAAAACTTCTTCCCATGCTCCGTCACCGTATACCTGTCCTCTTCTTCAAGTAAGATACCGCTGTTTAGCAAAGCATGGGTTAATTGTACCCCCACATTCCCGGCGAGATGGTCATAACATGTTCTGGCATAACGCAACGCCTTGTCCTGCGAGGATTGCCTTAATGACTTAACTGTCACAGGCGGAGCAATAGATAATAAGGACTCCATCACCCGCGCAACCTCTTGATCTCCAATCGCAAAGTAACGATGTCTCCCTTGTTTCTCTACGGTAACCACGTTAGCATCTATCAATTTCGCTAAATGAAAGCTTGCCGTTTGAGGCTTGATTCTTGCCATATATGCTAACTCGCTTGCCGAATGGAACCTTCCATCCAGTAAAACGGTTAATATTGCCGCCCGTGAAGCTTCACTTACTAGAGCTGCGATGATAGCAACATTCGGATTGGCCTGCATCCTAACCCTCCTTTTTGTATTCCATACTTCGATGAGTGTTGAATTATTTATATTATACACTGAAGTAGGATCTACAATATGGGAGGAGAAATACAATGAATCCTACGAAGCAAAGAATGAACACTGAAATGATACAACCCAAGATTTTATATTTTGGAACTCCTGTCATCTTACTGAACACCTTGAATGAAGATGATAGCGTAAACATCAGTCCTATTTCATCCTCCTGGGCTTTAGGAGACTGTATTGTACTAGGGATTGGTCTTGGGGGAAAAGCCATCGAGAACCTGGAACGGCTTCCCGAATGCGTCATTAACATCCCCGGCCCTTCACTATGGGAGAATGTGGAGCAGCTTGCTCCCTATACGGGTAAGAATCCTGTCCCTGATTACAAGCAACAACATGGCTACTCCTATCAAAAGGATAAATATGCTGCCAGCGGACTCACACCTGTTACGTCCATAACTGTTAAGCCTTCACGAATTATGGAATGCCCGTTACAAATTGAAGCAAGCGTCCAACATATCCGGATACCGGATCATTCGCCTGGCTTTGCAATCGTTGAGGCACAGGCTGTTCATGTACATGCGCACCAGGATATTATTATGGATGACAAACATATCGATCCGCTGAAATGGAGTCCGCTCATCTATAATTTCCGTCATTATTTTGGTCTGGGTCATCACCTTGGCAAAACCTACCGGGCAGAAACCTAATCCTTACGGTTGATGTCCCACGCTCCCATAGAGCAGAACTCGACCTTAAGGCCGGATATGCCTGTTATGTCTTCAAGAATCGGTACAATCAAACCCGAATAGCGTTGATATAACCACTCTGAAGCAAAACGGCTCGGACTGTAGACGCAGTAAGTCTCCCCCAACTGCTTCCCCTTCGTGCCCTTGAACCAGGTGTTGAAGCTGGGCGGTGAGATGCGGCCTTGGATACGATCCAAGGCCACAGTCCAGACCTCATCCGGGAGCTCGATGGGAGGGCTTACAATTTTATCAGAAGCTGAATCGCCGCTAACTCTCTCCCCTAACAAAAGCTCTTCCACCGACTTCCCGAAGACCTGTCCAAGCTTCAGCAACACCCCGATATCGGGCAGACAGTCTCCCTGTTCCCACTTGGAAACCGCCTGATGGCTTACGCCAACTAAGCTGGACAGCTCTGTCTGGGTTAGGGATAATCCCTTCCTTAAGTTCAATATATTCTGCCCGGCTTTGTTATTATCGATCAACGTGAGGACACCTCCATTCTACTATTACTCAACACAGCCAATAGTAGCATAGAGGAGCTGAGATCGAAATCGAGCGCAAGTTGAGTATTTTAAATATCTTCTGCAACTCTAGGTTGCACAAGGCTATGTAGTGGTTTTGAATGCTAATTCCATTAAAAAACGGCTGGTCAGGTTCCCCTGATCCAGCCGTTTACGGTTACTTCAACAGTACATTATCGATCAATACTGCCGTGTCAAAGACGCTGTCACCTTGATCCCATACATGGAACCGGAGGACAATCGAGCCCTTGCCGGCAAATTGGCTCACATCAAATTGGACATGCTTCCAATTCGTCATGTAAGCCGTATCATCCCCGCCGTAGAAATTAACGTCTACTTTGTTCTCCTCAATCCAATAAGCTGTAGATTCATTAATCGATTCCTGACCGACAATCACAGATTCCTGTCCGTAGACATTGGACGTCACCGTAGGTCCGCCGTTCAAGTGTGAGGTCACGAGAGAAGCCGGATTGATGTATACACTGGAAGTTACTGTCGCTCTAAATGTATCGTTGAATTTGGTCCCAACGTATTCCGTTGGCTCCTCAGAAATGAAATTGTAATCAAACGATAAGGTTGTGGCTCCCGCCGGGACCATGAAGCTCTGCTCGATATAACTATCCGAATTGTAGTCATATCCTCCCTTGTCATTGTTTTCAAACCCAAGGCCAGTACTGATAATCGCCATGTAGTTACCCTCTGTAGGCTTAAGCGGCCCCAGCTTTGAGATGACCCGGACATCTCCGTTTCCATTCCAGCCGGTCCATTTTCCGTTTTCAAAGGTTCCGTTGATGACCCCTTCGGTTTTCGTACCGATGCTGCTTCCCTTCATGACGAATGCTGCCAACCCGTCATTGGCTCCGTGAGCAGCCACTGCTGCCTCAAAAGCTTGTCCGGTTGTCATATTCTCATTGTTCAAGGCGTTGAATACAAATGGGGCAATGACCTGATCATAAGCAAGCTTTACATAATCGGTGTAACCATAATAAGTGCTGGCCCCATTGTTGAGGAACGCATCCGACATGGAATCGTTGTATGCGCTGCGGCAGCTGCCGTTATATACAATAGTACCAGGAAGCATATCATTGTACCGTGTAATGAAAGAAGGCGTAATCGCATAATAGCCCGATATGATAGCCAGTCTGCCCTTTTTCAGATCCAGTTCATAGGTCTTGTTGTTCTCAGCCGTTGCCTTCTCTCCGGTCAGGAACATGACCTGCGGCCCCGCATATTTGAAATCAACACCATATTTATCGTGGAATTTCTGGAGCACAATCTCATCATAGTACGTATCCCCATGGGAATCTAGGACCACAACACCATACTGATTAAGCCCTTTGAAGAAGTTAACGCCCGCTGCGCTGTCCTTTACTCTCTCCACAAGGAAAGGGTAATTCGACTGCTCGAAGCTTTGATATACAGCGTCATACACCGTAGAAGATGGAAGTGTGCCGGAGAACGGAGAAACCACAGCAACCTGCTGGCTTCCTATGGTGGCTACGGTTTGTTCCACATCTTGCGTGAGCGCCGTCAATGCGTTATTGGAAGCAGCCTCTTCGACTGTGTTGCTTAATCCTTTTGTATTCTCAGGGGCCGAGGATATTCCGCCTAGAATCCCGTTATCCAGCAAATACCAGATGCTTCCTCCCTCACCTGATATTCCTGCATGCTCTACTTCGTCCTGGGTTTGAAGCCAAGCCACTGTTTCTTCCTTGGCCTTTTGCAAGTTACCGCTAGAAGCAGCCAATTGATCAAGCTTACTCTGTGTATTATTTTCAATAATTTCTGTTTGTGCAAGCTGTTCATCTGTAAGATGTTTCAGTACAGACAGTTTAAGGACTGCACTGCTAGGCACATCTCCAGCAAAGGTCTGCAGATTTATGTAGCCTTCCGTACTTTCAGTTAATACTGCTTTGCCGCTATAGAGTCCGTCTGCTGCAAGGCTGTCTCCATGAATTTCTAAACCATCATCGTGCAGCAGGGTAATCTGTGACATCACTTTGCCGCTGTCATCTACCTGATAGACACTTGCAGTTACTGTCTCTGCCGCATTAAGCGTTGAACGGAAAATAACTTCAGTGGACTCTTCTGCATAAATAGCATCTGTACTCTCCCCCTTCACTACAATCTGGAGAGCATTGGCCGGTACTGGAGTCGGCTCCACTGGTGCCGGTGTTGCTGGTGCTGGAGTCGGCTCCGCTGGTGCCGGTGTTGCTGGTACAGGTGTTGCCGATGCTGGCGCTCCTGGACCCGGGGCTGCCGGAGCACTCACAGACGTATCACGGATAGCTTGTGTCGCTGTGGGAGCCGGAGTAACCACTGGAGTCTTACCCTTATCAGTCTCTTCAGCAAGAAGCTGCTTGGACTTCTCAACATATACTGCTTTATTCGTCTTGAACTCATATGCGAGACGGGCCAGAGCCTGGCGCTCAGCACGCTCTTTAGGTTTGAATTTCAGCGTACCGTCAATGCCCTGAACCCCGTTGATGAACCCATTGTTGAAGGCCAGGGATACTTGAGCTTTTGCCCATTCAGACACCTCTGACATATCGGACAGCTTGCTGCCAAGCGGAAGCTTCTTCGCTGTTTCATCTAATTCAAAGGCCCGGATGAAAAATACAACCAGCTCTTCCCGGGTTACACTCGAATTAGGACTGAACGTGCTCGCCGATGTCCCCTCTGTGATGCCTGCCTTCACCAACGCACCTACATAACCACGATACCAGCTGGTGGCGGCAACGTCTTTGAATGGTGCGGTCTCGTCACCACTTACTTCCAGTCCTAACGAAAGGACTATTATTTTCGCCAGCTCGGCGCGCGACATAGCCTTATTCGGTTTGAAGGTGTTATCTTCATACCCCGAGATTATTCCTGCTTCAGTTAAGGATTGAATCTCCTTCTGAGCATAAGAGCCTGCGATATCCTTCAATTGCGCGGACTCCCCGAACACCAGATGTGGCGTAAGGCTGCTGATTAGCAGGGCAAGTACAATCACCAGACTGAGTTTACGGCGTGCTGCTTGGAATAACAAAATTACTTCCCCCTCTTTCTTTTTAGAAAAATTCATAAAAACCATCGTCCTACAGAGTCCCATGGATGGAATATCGCTCCATAATTCGACAACTTCTTGATTCTACAATAGGACTATGTAAATTTACTATGTATATTGATACAAGGAAATTGTATAAATTGGAAGAATGGAGGGGAAAGATTAAAAAAGACCATCAAGCATAAGCTTGATAGCCTAAAGGCTGCTCGCACGAAGCGCAGTCTTCACTATACAATCATATCCCCCACCCCAGTTCTCTCTATATCAGACCTGACGCTGTATATTGACTTGAATTTGGAATAGTGATCCGCCCAGATTAATAGATGTTCACTTGTAATGAATTGATCCAGCGTACCCGGGATTTCCAGCTGCTGAAGTTCTTCGGGTAACGTAGCGAATAGAGCATCCTCCATATTGGTATAAGAATAGGATTGCAAGCCTCTTGCGTAGAAAATGGAGGGTTGAAGCTCAATATGATCCGTCAGCTTCATCTCGTTATGTTGATTCACTAATTCCGTTAATATCTCTTCCATTTGTTCAACGGCCCTTGTAACAGAGGGTTCCAGCAAAATAGCTTCAAGCTGCTTGGTCTGCCTGCTAACCTCAGGGCTGATCTGCACCAGATCCCTGGATATCCATTTGTAGGTTCCGGGCCGGAGCCTTTTGTTATAGAGAAAAATCAGTTGAACTGCCTGCTCCACCATGCGGTTGATGAGCAACCTGGCCGACAACGGTTCGCCCCGGAGGTCTGCAAGTCCTGCCACATACAGCTGCCGGAATGAACTCCAGGCATATTTCAATTTGTACCGCCATATCTCATCGGGCAGATAAGCCAGTCCCCTTCGCACTTCTGTTATTTCCCCAACAGGATCTGTAAAGATCCTTCCCCTTGTCCACTCCAGCAATTTCTGCTCAGGAATGACTAACCATTCGTATAAGGATGGATATGGGGTTAGCAGTCCCAACTGGATTCGCATGTGCCGGGAGACGCTGGTAATTGCAATATGATGAAGGTTGCTCTGCCCATTGTAGGGTATAAGCACCTCATGAGATTCATCTACCGAAAACCGGGAAGGATACCCTTTGAACAAGGCTGGCACCTCTTCATCGAATGCTTGGTCAAGGCTTACAGCATATTTATCGTAATCCGGGTCCAGCAGCCAAATGTAGCACCTCGCCCCCCATTCATGATCTCTGGAAAGAACGTCATCATAACCCAGAACATCCGAACCATATCCTATCAATCCGGCAGCATGCTTCTCCACTAGTTGCGGGAAACGTCTGGCTATCAGCGGCCTCACAATCTCCCAATAGAACTCCTCGCTCAAGTCTAAACCCTTCATTTGCAGACTCCATTTCATGTAACAGTGCGCACTCACATTTTATTTTACCGGTAACCTTATGTTAGCACTTCGCCCATAAATTACTAGACTATTCATTTGGGTTCTGTTATCATTTAGATTGAAGTCTTGATAATAATACTATTCCATTACAAAACGGCTGGTCAGGTTTCCCTGATCCAGCCGTTTTCTGGTTATTTCGATATTACATTATCGGTTCCGGCCCCGATCACTCAGATACCGGCTAACCGTCTCATCGCTCCAGATATGCGCTTCAACATACCGCTCGGGACCGTATTTTCCGTCATTGTTCCAGTTCTGCGGTAACCCGTACTTATCAATGATGCCCACAATCTCGGAATAGGTATACAGGGTGTGCCTGTACTCTTTGCCATCGTTAATCAACGGGCTGAAGGTCGGCATGGAGTCCCCATAGGTAAAAGAAATCGTGTTCACATCAAATTCCTCTATCGGAATCTTGAGGGATGCGCCATTCTCGAACCACGTGCTTAGCCACGGACTGTGTTCAACTACCATATAATGCGGGGAGGGCCGCTGGACCACACCGCCCTTACGTATAAATTCCGCCCGGATGATGCTCTCGCAGTTCCGCCGATATTCCACATACTTATCGTGTCTTTGCGCACTCTGGGCCTTGGGCTTGGTCTGCTTGATCGTCTCCAGTACGGCCTTGGCCTGCTCCACCGGCAAGTCCGATAGGCTGACAAACGGGCCTACAGATACATCATAATAATGGTATAAGAACATCGTTCCGCTCCTTTTCTAGAGCACAGACTCCAGCACTTCATCCTCAGCATCAATACTATTCAGAGCCGTACGGTTAATCCAAGACAGCGCCAGTGTTCCCTCGCCCATATGAGCACCTACCACCGGGATAAAGGGCATAATCTCTGTACGCACCGAAGGGGACATGGCCTTAATGGCCCACTCCAGGCTCAGCGCCTCTTCTTTATTGTTCGCGTGCATAATACATACATCCTGGAAGCGGCCGATTTCCTCCTGGATGGTCTCCAGCAGCTTTTGCTTCGTCTTCTTGAAGGTGCGGATTTTATCAACGACGACAATCTTACCCTCATCGAACCTCAGAAGCAGATGAATCCGCATCAGCTGGCCCAGCAGGAACTGAGAGCCGGAGAGCCGTCCGCTGCGGTGCAGCTGGCTCAGGCTGGCAGGGATAATATAGAAGGACATTTCCCCGATTATATTATCAATTCTGTTCTTGATCTCCTGTGCAGAGCAGCCTGCCTGCTGCCAGTGAATACCGCGCAGCAGCATCTCACGTATGGGGTATGCGCCTACTTTGGAATCGATACCAATTACGTTCACTCCAGCAATATCTGCCGCCTGCATTGAGGTGTTGAAGGTCCCGCTAAGCTCGGAGGAGCAGTGGATCGCGATAATCTCGTCATATTCTTCCTTCAGACGCTCGTATAATTCCACGAACTCGCCAATCGGCGGCTGGGAGCTGCCTACCTTGTCTTGCTGCCGCATTTTGTCATAGAACTGATCGGCGTTAATATCTATATTTTCTCTATAACATTCATTATTGACGATTAGACGGAGGGGAACGATATACACATGGTTATTCATAGCGAATTCAGAATCAATGGTGCTGGTGCTGTCAGTCACCCAGGCGATGGATTTCATAGTCACTACTCTCTTTCGTGAGGGATTCACTGCTCAGGAATCGGCAGCTATGGCTGTCTGTATATTCATAAATTATACAGGATGCTAAGCCTGTGCAGAGCATTCCTTGAATAATCCCATCACTTTTTTTCAACTAAATTCGACATAAATTCACATTATATATGACGAATATACCTGTTTAAGAGAGGTTTGATTATGGTATGAGAACAAGCGGAAATTAGAGTTCGTACGAGCATATTACTAAGTTCCTCTAATCCCGGAAGTACTGCGTCACCGTTCCCTTACCTGCGCCAACCACTACCTCTGCAAAAGCGCCATTCACCAAAGTAACCTGCGGCGGCAGATGCCCGCAGTCGATGTCGTATGCGACCGGCAGGCCCAGCTCATCAGCCAGCTCCTGGTAGACATCCTCTACGGTATAGTTGTCCATAGGGCGGTTAGCCGCGCTACGGCCGAACAGGAGACCGCTGCAATGCTCGAACCAGCCGGCCAGCTTCATCTGTATCAGGGAGCGGCGCAGGTCGGTCACAGACAGCTCACAGTTCTCTAAGTACCACAGAATCGGTTCGTTGTTGATATAATGCTGCTGGAAGTGCCGGACCTCTCCGTAGGGCGTGCCGATCAGATGACGGATAACGTCAATGCAGCCCCCCAGCAGGCGCCCCTGCATGGCGATAGCGTGATTGCCCACCGTCTTCCAGTTAGTTGCTTCTGTAAGGTTGAACACATGGGGCGACGGCTCGCCTCCCCATTCCAGCTGATATTGCGGTGAGGATTGCTGAACTACAGCGCCATCGCTTGGCGTAGACAATACCTTCTCCCACATGGAGGTTGTCGGGTCTGTCTGTTCCCCACGGAGGTCAATGAAGTTCGTGCCATGGGCAGTGGCAATCCCCGTCTTCAGAGTGACCGCCAGCAGCAGCACACTGATGTCGGAATACCCGAGAATCCATTTAGACTTCATCTTGCTGAAATCCACCAGCTCCAGCATCTCGATCAGCAGCTCCCCGCCCCAGGGCGGCATGACGAGTCCGATGGACTCATCGGCCATCATCTTGTTGAATTCAGCAGCACGTACAGCAGCCGGGGCCGATTTGGCCTTCTCCTGTGTCCACGCTGTGGGTCCGCAGACTACGCCGTACCCACTTTTTCGCAGCCGTTCTACAGCCAGCTCAAGCAGTTCACGAAGCGCCTCCCCCACTCCAGATGAGGGTGCAGTTACACCAATAACGGCTCCTGCTTCTAATACTGGATATCTGATCATCTTGTTATTTCCCCCTAAGGTAACCCCACAAAGTGGGGCTTTAGCTTTGATGATGACTCAGGTACTTTGCGGGGACCCCAAAACATGTAAATTCTATAAAAAGACGATACCCGAACCTTGAGCAGGTTGAATATCGCCCTATGCGTATTACGGATTATAGAATTGGCTGCGTCATTCCAGTGAAGGCTTATTGTCCCGGCTAATATCCAGGATATCCAGGAAAAAGACGAAGATCGGAATCCCGAGAATCAGCCCCCATACCCCGATATAATGCTCGGAGAACAACAGTACTACGAGGGTGTAGAACATCGGCAGGTTCATTTTGGAGGACATCAGCTTCGGATTCAGGAAGTAGCCTTCAATGACATGCAGAATGGCAATCATCGCCAGAATATTGATCGTCAGCGCCAGTCCGCCGGTGTTGTAGCCGATGATACATAGCGGAATCAGTGAAATGACAAAGCCGACGACCGGAATCAGACTAAGCATGAAGATCATAATGGAGAGGGCGAACAGATAAGGGAATGGCTGGAAAAAGAAACCAAGCACCCACAGCCCGACCACCGTAAACAAAGTATTGAACAGCGCAATCAGAATCTGTGCTTCAATCACCTTGCCGAAGGAGGAGATGAATTTTCTGCCGAAATACTCAAGCTCCACATAGAACCAGGAGATTTTGCTGTCTCTCAAACGGGAGGTAAAGTTGACGATCCGGTTCTTTTCCAGAATGAACACAAGGCTTAGAATCGTGGACAGGACGAAGGTGGTTCCCCAGTTGCTGATTTTGAAGACATATTCGATCCCCTGATTCAAATAGCTCTGATAGTTGAGCTCCTTGACCTTTCGGAACAAGTACTGCATAATTTCATTCTGCGGAATATCATCGGAGGTCAGCGTCCCGAGAAAGGTGGTTAACTGCTTGATCTGCGAGAATACCTTGGGCATATATTTGACGAGTGCCATGACGATCATGCTGATCAGCGCCACATACAGTATAATGATGATAACCTTGCTGTTCACCTTCACGAATTTGCCGATCCGCTTGCTCAGCAGCACCTGAAAGCTGTTCATTACATAAGCAATCAGGAAGGTCAGCAGCACCAGATTCAGCATATCCCTGATACTGTACAGCAGCAGTCCAATCAATCCCAGAATCAAGAAGCGCCGGACTGTTAAATTGGCGACATAACGCTTGAATACTTCCATTGTTCCCTTGTTCCTCTCCATTCGCAGGCGATTAAGATTTTAGTTATAGTGTACCGTACTGAAAACAATTATAGCAACTTTGGCATCGCCCAATTTCCGCGAAACAACGAACTTTATGTCGATTTACAGGAAGCTCTATTACTATATGCTATAATGTGGGCAAAATTGGATATTTTATACCTTTCCCAAGGTTCAAATCAATGAAGTTCAAACTAATGGAGGCGAAAGCTAGTATGAAAAAAGTAATCTGCATCACCGGAGCATCCTCCGGCATCGGCCTTGCCACAGCACTGAAGTTCGCCCATGAGGGCTGGACGGTCTATGCCGGAACACGCCATCTGAAGCGTGAACAGGAGCTGTACCAGAATGTGGAGGGTCTGCAGTTCGTAGAGCTGGAGGTGACACAGCCGGAGAGCATTCAGCAGGTTATTGACCGGATAGAAGCAGAGCAAGGCAAGCTGGATCTATTATTCTGCAATGCCGGATTCGGCTACCTGAGAGCGCTTGGACAGGCACCGTTCCCTGAGATCGAGGATGTCTTCAATACCAACGTGTACGGGGTAATGCATACGATCCGTGCTGCACTGCCGCTGCTGCAAAAGACTGGCTACGGCCATATTGTGGCGACCTCCAGTGTCGGCGGACTGGTCGGGCAACCGATGAACGAGGTGTACTGCGCCAGCAAATTCGCAGTGGAAGGGCTGCTGGAGAGCCTCGCCACCTACTACAAGCCGCAGTTCAACATCGACATCACACTGCTTGAGCCAGGGGCAATTGCCACGGAATTCAATTCAACTGTAATGGGGCATGTCGCCAGCACCGGCGGCGTTCTGGAAGACGAGTACAAGCCCATTCTGGATGCTTATAGAGCAGCCTTCCTAGAGCGCAATGTGGAGCCGCAGAAGGCAGACTCTGTTGCGGATGTGATGTGGGAGCTGGTACAGCTTGAGACCAAGCCGCTGCGCCTGCGCACCTCGGAGCGGGCCGAAGCCTTCGTGGCCCGCAAGGTTAGCACCGACCCTACCGGACTGGAAGGCGTACTAAGCACGCGCAGAATTCAGTTAAATATGTAAAAATGTAAGCAGCCGCTCCATTCCTGGAGCGGCTGCCTTTGGCTTTCCCATATCCAATTCTAGCGCTGAATCGGCTCAATCCGGTACGTTCCGGTATTGCCGTCTCCGGCAGGCACGCCGGTGACCGCCCAGCCGTAAGACAATACATCCTCCAGCCGTCCGCGCTCGGCCTCCGTTAATTCCGCTTCCACCGCTTCCTGCCCCTCTTCCAGCTCCAGCTTCGCTTCAATACCCAGCGCAACCTCTATCCAGCTGCGGATTCCGCGGATGGTATTGTATTTAATCTGGTAGCCTTCCAGAACGGCCTGCCGGAATCCCTCCGGCTGTTCCTCAGCAAGGACAGACAACTGCCCGTAATCGAATTCGTATTTACTCTCATCGGCCGGCAGATCCCCTTCGCTCACTCTGCGCAGCAGCTCTTCGTCAGATCCGGATAACGCGCGCAGCGATTCCAGCAGAAGGGCATCCCATTGTGATAATTTGACCTTGCTAGTCGGTATTGTCATTGTATCTCCTCCTTGATTCGCAGATGTGTATCTCCTAAGATTCGTTCACAGCATTAGTCTGCATATTCCCTGGCCACATAATGTCCGGGACTCACTTCCCGCAGTGCAGCGGTTTCCTCTGTCCCGCGCGTAGCCGGGTAGGCCTCCAGCTGGATTCTGCGGCTGGCCTTCATCGGGTCTGTCTCCAGAATGGAGGACAGCAGCGCTCTGGTGTAGGGATGGAGCGGATTATCATACAGCTCATCGCTTGGAGCCACCTCCACCAGCCGGCCGCCATACATCACGCCGATCCGGTCGGCAATATGGCGGACCATCGACAGATCATGGGCGATGAACAGATAGGTCAGCCCGAACTCGGCTTGCAGATCCTCCAGCATATTAACGACCTGGGCCTGGACAGAGACATCCAACGCAGAGATGGGCTCATCGCAGACGACGAACTCGGGCCGGACCGACAGCGCCCGTGCAATAGAGATCCGCTGGCGTTGCCCGCCGCTGAATTCATGGGGGAAGCGGTACAGATGCTCCCGCTTCAGCCCCACCTTCTCCAGCAGCTCTGCCACCGCTTCCTTGCGCTCTTCGCCCGGATAGAGACCGTGAATCCGCATCGGCTCACTGATCAGCTCCAGTACGTTCAGGCTTGGATTAAGGGAGGAATACGGGTCCTGGAAAATCGATTGAATCCGTCTGCGGAAGGGCTTCAGCCCTTTTTCGCCCAGCTTGCCAAGCGGCTTCCCGTCATAGAACACCTCACCGTCCGTATAATCGTACAGACGAAGCAGGCAACGGCCGACCGTGGACTTGCCGCTCCCGGATTCGCCAACCAGTCCGAAGGTCTCACCTTGACGGATCTGGAAGCTGACTCCGTCTACGGCCTTAAGTACACCCTTATCCCGTCCGCGCAAATCCTTGCCCTTCGGGAAATGTTTCTTCAGATTGCTAACCTCCACAAGCACCTTGCGCTCACTCAAGTGAAATCCCTCCCCGCTGTAACTGCCGTCTTCTCTTCTGTACCTTCGGTCAGCCAGCACATCGAGCGGTGCCCTGGTGCAAACTCAACGACCGGAGGACGTTCACTGCAGCGGGCGAAGGCATGCGGACAACGGTCCATGAACGGGCAGCCGGGCGGGGGATTCAGCAGATCGGGCGGTGTGCCCTCAATTGGAATCAGCCGCTCACGTTCACCGCCGCCGCGCTTCGGTATGGAACGCAGCAAGCCCTGCGTATACGGATGCTGAGGCCGGTAGAAGATATCCTGCACCGTCCCCTCCTCCATAACCAGTCCGCCGTACATGACAATGACACGCGTGCAGACTTGAGCTACCACTCCCAGATCGTGGGTAATAAGCGCAACTGCCGTATCTCCCCGTTCCTTCAGCTCTTTGAACAGATCAAGGATCTGAGCCTGGATGGTTGCATCCAGCGCGGTGGTAGGCTCATCGGCAATCAGCAGCTCCGGGCGGCAGGAGAGCGCCATCGCGATCATCACCCGCTGGCGCATCCCTCCGCTGAATTCATGCGGATATTGCTTCAGCCGCTGCTCCGGATCACGGATGCCAACCTGGCGGAGAAGCTCCGCTGCTTCGGTATACGCCGCCGCTTTATCAAGTCCCCGGTGTCTGCGGATCACCTCTGTTAATTGCTGGCCGATTCGCTTGACCGGATTCAGTGAGGTCATCGGGTCCTGGAAGACCATCGCAATCCGGTTGCCGCGTAAGCCCCGCCACTGCTTCTCCGTGAGCCCCTTCAGGCTCTTGCCGCGAAACTCCAGCTTCCCGGCTGTCATATGGCCCGGCGGCGTGATTAGTGACATGACCGCCTTGGCTGTAACGCTTTTGCCACTGCCGGATTCCCCGACAATGCCTACGGTCTCGCCCGCATCAATATGGAAGCTAACTCCACGGACGGCCTGATTCTCCCCGTCCCGGGTAGCGAAGGAAACCTGTAAATTCTCAACAGTCAGCAGCCGTTCAGTCATGATGTTAAGCCCTCCTATCTTCGGATCAGCTTGGGTTCAAAGCCGACCCGCAAAATGTCTCCCAGCACATTGAAGCTCAGCACAGTAAACAGGATCATCAGCCCGGGGAACAGCGCCAGATAAGGCGCCTGGGCAATATACCCCTGTGCGCTGTTCAGCATACTCCCCCACGTGGCATTCGGCGGCTGCACCCCGAAGCCGAGGAAGCTGAGCGACGATTCCATCATAATGGCCGAGGCAATATTATTCGTCGCACCTACAATAATCACCGGTATCAGCCCCGGAAGGATATGCCGCCAGATCATGCCGAAGGCACTCTGTCCCGAGGCTTTGGCATATAACACGTACTCCCGTTCCTTAATCGTCAGGGTCTCCGCGCGGACGACACGGGCCACATTCATCCACATCAAGAGAGCAATAATAATGATCAGGTTGCCGATGCTCGGCTTCAGATAGACGCTGAGCAGCAGCAGGATCAGGAAGGACGGGATCGACATAATAATATCCAGCATCCGCATCAGCAGATTATCCAGCCAGCCGCCGAAATAACCGCTGATGACCCCAACCACTACTCCGACTAAGGTTGCCACAATCATGGAGGCGAATCCGACCAGCAAGGACACCCGGCCACCGTATAAGGCTCTGGACAGATAGTCGCGGCCATAATCATCGGTGCCGAACAAATGCGCAGCGCCGGGCTTCGTGAGACGGGCCATGGCATCCATGGCATTTGGATCATAACCGGACAGGAAGGCAAAGATAGCCCCCAGGGTAAATACCGTTAATATCACAAGAGCAGCGACACCCAGACCGTTCGTAAACAGCTCTGACTGCAGGTTTTTCCATTTACTACGATTCATGAGGTCACCCCTTCAGTTTGATTCTTGGATCGACAACGCTGTAGAGAATATCTGCCACCAGATTTCCAAGGATCAGCATTAATGAGGAGAACAGGGTAATCCCCATAATGACAGGATAATCCATCCCCTTCACCGCCGTCATTCCCAGGGAGCCGATTCCCGGCCAGGAGAAGACCGTTTCCGTCACGATGGCCCCGGCCACCAGATCCCCCATTGACATACCGAGCAGGGTAATCACCGGCAGCAGCACATGCTTCAGCACATGGCGGAACAGAATAGTCGATTTCTTCGAGCCAAAAGCATACTGGATCTGCACATACTCCTCCTTGAGCTGTCCGATGGTGCTGGAGCGGATGTAGCGCACATATCCGGCCAGGAAGCCGAAGGCCAGCACCGTGCATGGCAATATCCCGTGCTTCAGCACATCAAGCGCTGATTCCACACCAATCGTACGCATACCCATGCTCGGAAGCAAATGCAGCTTGATTGCAAACAGGTACATCAGCAGGATCGCCAGCCAGAATAACGGAATGGAAATCCCCACATAGGAGATGAAATTGATCAGCTTGTCTATCCAGCGGTTGCGGTTCGCACCGGCCACGAGGCCAAGCGGAATTGCCAGGATTACTGCCAGCGCGATGGCGCTGCCCATTAGTCCCGCTGTCGCAGGCAGACGTTCCAGGATCTGGCCCAGCACAGGCTGGTGATTGACCAGTGAATAGCCGAAGTTACCCTGGACCATTTCCTTGATCCAGATGAAATATTGGATATAAGCAGGCTTATCCAGCCCCAGATTATGGCGGATGCGCTCAATATCATCGGCATGCATATTGGGCGTCACAAATGACAGCACCGGATCTCCCGGGGCCAGCTTGATCATGGTAAAGCAGACCACCGATACAAAAAACAGCATCGGCAGCGTCTGCAGCAACCTTCGGACGATGAGTTGTCTCATACGCAGCTTCTCCTAGCTCTTAACAGGCAAAAATAAGCTGGGGGAACCAGCTTATTTTTTTACCTTGCTTATTTTGTGAGGCGGATTATTTCTTGTAAATCTTGGACAGGTCTTCGAAGATGACGACCGGCTTCAGGACAGCCTCATCAACTCCGCCGTAAGTCTTAGAGATAGCTACAACAGTCTTTGTATAAGCGATCGGATAGATCGGAGCATCTTCGGCTACCAGTTCCTGTGCTTTCTTGTAGATCTCTGCACGCTTGGCCGGATCTGCTTCGCCTGCACCATCATTCATCAGCTTGTCAACTTCACTGTTGGAATAATGCGAGTAATTGGATGAGCTGCCCGTAGTGAACAGGATACGGTACGCATCCGGATCATACCCCATGATATAGCCGGTCAGGGCCAGCTCATAATCGGTAGCCTTCAAATCAATGAATTTCTGCACCCAGGCCGAGGAATCCATGTTCTGCAATTCAACCTCTACGCCGATTGCCTTCAGCTTCTGCTGCACATACAGCGAGATGGCTTCCTGCGCCTTGTTCCCGCTCTGTACGATATACCGGAGCTTCAGGTTGCTCTCACCGGCAGAAGCCAGCAGTTCCTTCGCCTTGGCAGCATCATTGTCAAAGGTAGGGACTTCGTTCGTGAAGTACAGCGCATCCGGTGTCAGGAAAGACTTTGCCGGATCAGCATATTCGCTGGAAGTGTAAGCTGTCTGGATCAGCTCGTCGCGGCTAAGGGCCAGGGACAGGGCTTGACGGACTTCTTTTTTGGCGAGGGCGCCGGTATCGCTGTTCGCATTGAACATGAGATAAGCGAGGCGGCCTTCGCTATACGGGAGAATCTCAAAATTATTCGTCGCTTGAATCGTAGGAACATCCTTCGGGTCCAGATACTGCACATTAATCTCGCCGTTCTGCAGAGCCAGATTCGCAGCATTGGTATCCTTGGCAATCCGGTAAGTGACCGAATCGAGATGCGGCTTGCCGCCGAAGTAGTTATCGAAGCGTTCCAGCGTCAGGTACTCGCCGGCCTTGTATTCCTTGAATTTGAAGGGACCGGAGCCGACAGGAGAAGCGTTCTTGGTGCTCTTCTCAATGTTGGTCTCATTCTCGTAAATGTGCTTCGGAATCGGGAACACCTGTACCAGCGTTGCTTCAAAAGCCGGGCTGACCTGAGGCAGCTTGAACTCCACAGTCAGGTCATCGACCTTGACGGCCTTGATCGCCTTGTCGCCGATCAGGAAGTTGGCCCGCAGGAAGCTGTTCTGCTTCTCGTCAAGAATACTGTCGATGGTGAACACAACGTCATCTGCCGTCAGCTTCTCTCCATCATGCCAAGTCAATCCATCCTTAAGCTTCAATGTATACGTCAGATTATCGCTTGACGGTGTTAGGCTGTCTGCCAGGTAGAAGGTCTTCTTGCCATTGTTCACCTGGAACAGCGGAGCATACAGTGCCTGGTCAATGGTTAGGCTGACACGGTCACCCGCATAGTTCGGGTTCAGTACCACCGGATCGGAAGCGACCCCTATAATCAGACTGCCTCCATCCTTCGGTTCGCCGGCAGCTGGCTCTTGTGATGCAGCCGGCGTCTGTGCGGCATTGGTAGATGAAGCGTTATTCCCATTGGAACATGCACTGATCATCAGTGTTAATAATATTAGAATAGCAACCCCGGTTATCCCTTTACGCATTGTCTCTTCCTCCATGTCTATGAGCATTGTTACTCGTTGTTGAGCAATTATATATCGGAATACTCGGAATTACAATGTATGAATTTACCATAGACTTTACCAGACGCGGACCTCCTGCATGACCGCTCCGCGCCGCAGGGCATCGACATGCTCCATGCCTTCTGTGACCCTGCCGAATACCGTATGCCAGCCATCCAGATAATCGAACGTATCATAACAGATAAAAAACTGGCAGGACCCCGTACCTGGTCCAAAATGCGCCATAGACAGCGCCCCGCGCACATGCTTATGGGGATTCCCCTGCGTCTCACAGGGAATGGGATCTGTGCCGCCTCTGCCGTTGCGCTCCGGGCAGCCTCCCTGGGCGACGAAGCCGCGAACCACACGCTGAAAGGACAGACCGTTGTAAAAGCCGCTGTTCGCAAGCTTTGCGAAATTGGCTACAGTTCCCGGCGCCTCCTGTTCGAACAGCTGCAGCCGAATCTCCGGTCCCTGCTCCAGACGGATCAGAGCCTGCTTCATGGCGACTCCTCCTCTACACGGCCTGCATTGTCTGACGGTGCACCGATATAGACGGCCGTCTTGGCAGGATGCAACGGCGCATAAATCTCCTCGATATCCTCGTCCACGAGTGGCCTAAGCTCTCCGCCCTCCATATGCAGGAACACCTCAGCGCGCGGATTCATCGCCAGGAGGACATTGATCAATTGCTGTACTTTTAACGTTGGCTTGTCCATCCTCTCACTCCTGCCTGCCCTCTTCCGGGAATTATATATATTAGCGGTATTGTACAACAGCTCAGGGCAGACGGCAATACGGCTCTCCTCTATACATACAGGTTATTATTTCGGGGAAATGGGGAAAGTCCGGTACTTCTCTGAAAATATCGAATACATATAATTGATATCAACTATTTGCGAATCCAAGGGGATGTTCTATCATGTTGACCTTATTCTGGAGTGGCCTGCTATGAATCCGAATAGAATCCGGGTGCTGCTCGGCAGCCCAATCCATCAAAAACCGGCGATCCTGGAGCAATTCCTGAACTCTCTGCTGCGTCTGAACCTGAAGGATATCGATCTTGATTTCTATCTGATTGACGATAACCCGGATGAAGCCGCAAGCGGGCTGCTGCAGCAGTTCGCCCGGAACGGCAGATCCGTCTTCCTGCAATCCTCCGGCTACCATGATGACTATATCCGTGATGAGCATACGCATGTCTGGCACTCCAATCTGATCTGGAAGGTAGCCGGATTCAAGAATCTGATGATCCGGCGGGCGGAGGCCTTCGGCTATGACTACCTGTTCCTGATTGATTCCGATCTGATTCTCCACCCGGATACACTGGTGCACCTGATCGGTACAGGCAAGGATATTATCTCCGAGATTTTCTGGACACAGTGGCAGCCGAATACACTGCTGCAGCCGCAGGTATGGATGCATGACGAATACAACCAGTGGGAGATCCATCCGGGGGAGCAGCTCTCGCCGGAGGAGATTCAGCGCCGCTTTTTTGCTTTTTTGCAGAAGATGCAGCAACCAGGTATCTATGAGGTTGGCGGACTTGGCGCCTGCACACTGATCAGCGGCTCAGCCCTCAGCTCCGGGATCAGCTACGATCCGGTCCGTAATATCTCCTACTGGGGAGAGGACCGTCATTTCTGCATCCGTGCAGCGGCGCTCGGCTTTCCACTTTTCGTGGATACCCACTTCCCGGCGCTGCACCTCTACAGAGACAGCGATCTGGATCTGGTGGCGGAGTTCATCCGGCACACCTCGGGCACGGAAGCAGAGCCGGAGGCCTCACACGAAGCACCCATCTTTGAAGATAGCGATACAACCGCTGATGATGATCTGCCAGATTGCGCAGAGACGGCTCAGCCCCCCGCTGACAAAAGAGTGCAGGAGGCAGCAGCGCAGTGGGAGGTGCTGTGGACCGAAGCCGAAGCCCGGCAGCACTTGTCCAAGGAGCCTCTGCCTTCTGACGCAGGCGGTGACGTAACCGGAGCGGAGAAGAATAATCCGGCAGTTCCTGCTTCCCGCCGGCCCAAGCTGACTCTCACGATGATCGTCAAGAATGAAGGCACCAGGTTCCTGCGCCAGGTGCTCGAGGAGCATCGTAAGTACATCGATGAGGCCGTCATTATCGATGATGCAAGCACAGATGATACAGCCGATATCTGCCGGGAGGCTCTTGAGGGGATTCCGCTCCACCTGATACAGAACCCTGTCTCCCGCTTCCATAATGAATCAGAGCTGCGCAAGCAGCAGTGGGAGGCGGTGGTTAGGACCCGGCCCGAGTGGATTCTCAATCTGGACGGGGATGAGCTGTTCGAGTCATGTTTTCCAGAGGAGATTGATTCCCTGCTACGGACAGCAGATTGCGACTTATTCTGCTTCCGGCTCTACGACTTCTGGGATGAGGCCAGCTACCGCGAGGACAGCTACTGGCAGGCTCACCAGAGCTACCGCCCGTTCCTGCTCCGTTACCGGGAAGACTTCAACTATGCCTGGAATGATCTGCCGCAGCACTGCGGGCGGCTGCCGGAGAATATCTTCGAGCTGTCCCATCAGTTAAGCAACCTGCGTCTGAAGCATCTTGGCTGGTCGAAGCCGGAATTCCGTCTGGAGAAATATCTGCGTTATATGCTGCTGGACCCGGACGCCCAGTACGGCTGGAAGGAGCAGTACCAGTCTATCCTAGATCCGCATCCCCGGCTGGTTCCTTGGAGCGAATAAGGCGCAAAACTAGTCATAAGAAGAACGAAAGAAGCTCCCTATCGGAGCTTCTTCTTTTTTTGCGAATAAGCTTCAGGAAATAAATTACTATAGGTGTGCAGGCAAATATGCTAAAATAACAGAACATAAGTTCGTATTTCGGTTGTAAAATATAGCCTAATATTTCCCTATTATTAGAAAGATATATAGATGAGGAGGCGTAACGGCAATGGAACAGCAAATGATACAGCGTTACCGGCAGGAAATCTATCGAATCGGCTGGCGCTTACAATACCGCAGCAAGCGAACCCGACGGCATGAATGTACCTTCATGGATATCCGCCCGGCTCAGCGGGATGAAACGGAGGAGATGATTAACCGGTTGTCCGTTGAGCAGCTATTAGATACACTTCCAACCAAAGGAAAGGTGATTCTGCAGAAGATTTATCTGCAGGAAATGACAGAAGCTGAGGTCGCGGCACAGCTGCATATGAGTCAACAGGGGGTTAACAAATGGAAGCAAAAAATGCTCCAGCAGCTATCACAGACAGCGAATTCGCAGACCTTCTGACAGGCGTCCGTCTGAAACAGCCGGAGGCCATGCTCCAGATCATTGAACTATTTCAGGAGGACATCGAAATGGTCAGTCAGTGCATTCTTCTCCCGCGGGAGGATGTCATTTCACATATTGTGACGGAGATTCTTAACTTCATACAGGCCGGGGATAGCACATGAACAAGCGGGCAAATGCCACCCTATAGTGGCACTGCCCGCTTGTTATCTATTAGGAATAGCTAATCTATCAGGCAAGACCGGCATTCATGCCGGCTGTACCCTAGGTATTGACATTCCTGCTAGGGTAAGGTTTATGGTTACTATAAGAAGTTCCGGCCGGAATAACTTATGAAAGGGTGTTCATGCGTTGAAGATCGGAGAGTTCGCAGAACTGAATAAGGTTACCACCAAAATGCTCCGGCACTACGACGAGATCGGTCTGCTTCATGACGCAGCGATCGATCCCGGGACAGGCTACCGCTTCTATACCCCGGAGCAATCACATCCTCTGAACTGGATCATGATTCTGAAGAGCCTCGATTTCACTCTGGGAGAAATCAGGGAGCTCTTAAGCGGACCTGTGGACAGCCTAATCCTCATCCGTCAGCTTGTACGCAAGCGCATCGGGATTACGTCGGCCTTAAATGAACAAATCCAGAAGAAACTGGCCATAGACCGTCTAATTACCCTCATTGAGAAGGAAGGGTTCGAAATGAATAAGACCATCCATTTACAGAAGCTAGGGCTAACAGATATACATGTAATCAAAAAGAACATGCCCAATATGGAAATGTTCCTCGAAAATGTAGCCGGTATTGCAGCAGAATCTGCGGGCAGTGATATCCACTCGGTGATCCGCTTCGATATCAGCCACTTCAAACAAGTGAATGACGACTACGGCTTCGACATAGGGGATAAAGTCATTGTCGCCTGCTATCAATTAATTAAAGCGGCCGTCCATAAGCATCTGGGTCATGCTACGATTGGACGCGCACACGGGGATGAATTCATTGTGTTCGCCATAGCGGACAAGGACAGTGCCAGCTTGGCTGCCCAAAGCATCATAAACGATATGAAAAGCTTCGATTTCACCGCTATCGGCTGCTTGAGGCCCATGGGATGTTACATCGGAGGTCTGGTCGGTCCGTTCGGAGCCGGCACCGATATCCGCACCATTATCGAGGCTTCCATCGAGACTCTAGACCGGGCACGGCGAAATGGGGTACACTCATTAAATATTGAATCTTACATTGTATAACTCGAATGCCACAAGAAGGGGCGGAACCCATCCATGGAACTCTACGCCGTAAAAATTGGTGAATCTTCATTTCGCTTAAGCAACATATACCGCGATATGAAACATTCGGAGGAAGCAGTCCAGATTGCGTGGTCATTTTATATTGCCAAGCATAATAATAAAACAATCTGTATCGATACAGGCTTACGCGATGAGAATGTGGCACAGCAATGGGGAATTACACTAACAGACGTTGCAGACGAGTTAAGAGGCATCATTGGCAATCTAAGCTCCGTAGATACAGTCATCATTACGCATAGTCACTTTGACCATATTGAGAATCTTGACTTGTTTGATAAACCTGAAATTATCATTTCAAAAACCGACTATGAAACTGCGCTACAGCAATGCTCGCCGGCCATCAAGGAGAAGCTGCTTCAAGGCCGGGTTGTCACCGTAGACAACGAATATATTTACGACAACCAGTTCAGATTCAAGGTGATCGGCGGGCATAGCCCTGGTTCGTCGGTGGTTTACTTTGAATCGGTTCATACCAACTATATAATTACCGGCGATGAATGCTACTGGTGCGATAATTTGCTAAGCAATCGGCCGAACGGGGTTTTTTCGAGTACAGAAAATAACGAAATGTTTCTAAATGAGGCTCATCACAACGGATTCATTCCGCTCCCATTCCATGATCTGCAAATATTCGAACACTATCCGGCTGTTTCTAACAATATAGTGAGAATCCTTTAGATTTTGGATATGGTCATCCTTTATGGATGGCCTTTTTTGTCGGATATGTCTATCACGTGTTGAGTTATTATACTAATAGTTGTATTATTATTCAATATTCACAAAGAAGGAGCACACCTATGCCATTAATAATCAGAAACGCTGAGCCTAATGATATAAGCAGTCTGACCGAGCTGATGTATGAATACATCGTTGGTTTTTATCAGAACCCCAAACCTCCTGCCGATAAAATCAGCTCTTTAATCCAGACCCTTTTTGACCAGCAGCAGGGGGTGCAGCTCGTGGCAGAGCAGAATGGAGAGTTGGTCGGCTTTGCTACCCTATTCTTTACATTCAGCACTATGAAAGCAGATAAAATCAGTGTTATGAACGACCTCTTCGTAAGAGAACCCTTTAGAGATACCGAAGTGGAATCACAACTATTCCTGGCATGTCAACAGTACTCACAGAATCATGGATATGCCAACATGACTTGGATTACTTCTACTAATAACAAACGTGCTCAAAGCTTCTTTGAAAACATGAACGCGGTCAAAGGGAAGGATTGGGTTCACTACTCCCTTATCTAAATCAACGCGTCGAAATGGCCCTCTGCGTCTACTGTCGCTGTCCGGGGATCGGTCAGACCGATGCCCTTAAGGCCTCCCTTTCCCTCAGTCCGCCAGGGCGGAGTATGATCCTGAAGCGGGGGAGCAGGTACAAATGAAGCCGAAGCGGTACTCCCGCTTTTCTGCACCAGATGGGCCTCCAGCTGCCGTATTTGCCGCTGCAGCTGCTCCCGGCGATAAGGAGTCTGCATCTCTCCGCCCTGCGCCGCATTCACCTTGTCCAGCTCCATCAGCAGCCGGTTGCGCTGCTTCTCCAGAGAACTGACATCACTCTGTGTGCTGCCATAAGCTGTAGTGGCCTGTACCGGGCTGATACCGGATACCGTCTGTGCCGCCATGATCTCTCCCCCCGTTTCCTTGGCTTCTGCTTCAAATCCAGCCATATTCGAAAGTTCTAATCATTTCTATTACCCGGTAGCCCCAGCCATGACAACATTTCAACCACATATTTACAAAGAATCGTCGTATAGTCTCAGTCAGATGCTGATTGGACTATACCAAAGGCCTAGCCGGGAGGTCTGTAAAAGCGCCAAAGGCCCATGCTAGCGTTGCCCCGCACCGCTAGCATGGGCAGTTCCGCCTCAATAAGGCAGAACGCTTTTTGTGGATGCTTTGTAGATTGCCGCTGTCTCCTTAGGGGAGGCGCCGGGGCCCATTACATTTCACATCGATCCTACTGTCTTCGCAGACTCTGATTTCGCTATTGCAACGGTCAGCTCGCCGTCCGCTTCGTCCACCGTCATTACCGAGCCTTCTTCCGCTTCTCCGGCGATCAGCGCGCGCGCTACCCGGGTCTCCAGGCTGCGCTGAATGAACCGCTTCAGCGGTCTAGCCCCATAGACGGAATCGAAGCCTTCCTCGGCAATGAAGCGGACCGCCTTGTCACTCAGCTTAAGACCGATGTTCCGCTCGGAGAGACGCAGACGCAGGCCATCGACCAGCTTAACCACAATTCTCTGGGTCTCGCCCAGTGTCAGCGGCTTAAACATCACGATATCATCCACCCGGTTCAGGAACTCCGGACGGAAATGTCCGCTCAGCTCCTTCATGACCCGGTCCTTCACGGCTTCGGTCAGCTCGCCGTTGTCGTCCGTGCCCTGAATCAGATGAGGCGAGCCGATGTTGGAAGTCATGATGATGATCGTGTTCTTGAAGTCGACCATCCGGCCCTGCGAATCGGTCATCCGTCCGTCATCCAGCAGCTGCAGCAAAATGTTGAATACATCCGGGTGCGCCTTCTCCACCTCATCCAGCAGCACCACCGTATACGGCTGGCGGCGCACCGCTTCGGTCAGCTGGCCGCCTTCTTCATAGCCGACATATCCCGGAGGAGCACCCACGAGGCGGGAGACACTATGCTTCTCCATATACTCCGACATATCGATACGGATCATGCCGTCCTCGCGGTCGAACAGCGATACCGCCAGCGCTTTGGCCAGCTCCGTCTTCCCGACCCCGGTCGGCCCGAGGAACAGGAACGAGCCGATCGGACGGTTCGGGTCCTTGATGCCGGCTCTTGCCCGAAGAACGGCATCGGCTACCAGCCGGACCGTCTCATCCTGCCCGACTACCCGCTCATGCAGCGTATCCTCCAGCCGCAGCAGCTTATCCCGCTCGCCTTCCACCAGTCTGCTTACGGGAACTCCCGTCCAGCGCGAGACAATATCGGCGATCTCCTCCTCCGTCACGGCTTCACGCAGCAGCCGGGTCTCCTGATCCTGCTGCGCCGCTTCCTCCGCGCCCTTAAGCTGCCGCTCCAGATCAGGAATAATCCCATAGCTTAATTCAGCCGATTTGTTGAGATCATAGATCTCCTGCGCATCGACCAGATCCTTGCGGGCCTGCTCCAGCCGCTTTTTCAGGTCGCGGATGCCCTGAATGGCCGATTTCTCCTTCTCCCAGCGGGCTGTCATCCCCAGATGCTTCTCCTTGAGGTCAGCCAGCTCCCGCTGGAGGTTCTCCAGACGGCGCGCACTGGCGTCGTCAGTTTCTTTTTTGAGCGCAGCCTCCTCAATCTCCATCTGCATCAGACGGCGGGTCACCTCATCCATCTCGCCGGGCATGGAGTCAATCTCCGTGCGGATCATCGCGCAGGCTTCATCGACCAGGTCAATCGCCTTATCCGGCAGGAAGCGGTCGGTGATGTAACGGTTAGACAGTACACCGGCTGCGACCAGAGCGCTGTCATAGATTTTGACCCCGTGATGCACCTCGAAGCGTTCCTTCAAGCCGCGCAGAATCGAAATGGTATCCTCGACATCCGGCTCACTGACCAACACCTGCTGGAAGCGGCGTTCGAGCGCCGGGTCCTTCTCGATATATTTGCGGTACTCATCCAGCGTGGTCGCCCCGATACAATGCAGCTCGCCCCGGGCCAGCATCGGCTTCAGCATGTTACCCGCATCCATGGCTCCCTCTGTCTTGCCTGCACCAACAATCGTATGCAGCTCGTCAATGAACAGGATAATCCGCCCGTCACTCTCGCGGATCTCCTTCAGCACCGCCTGCAGCCGCTCCTCGAATTCCCCCCTGTATTTCGCACCGGCAATCAGTGCACTCATATCCAGCGAGAAAATCGTCTTGTCCTTCAGTCCCTCCGGCACATCCCGGCGGACAATCCGGTGGGCCAGCCCTTCGACAATTGCTGTCTTGCCGACACCCGGCTCTCCGATCAGGACAGGGTTATTCTTGGTCTTGCGGGAGAGGATGCGGATCACCCGGCGAATCTCGGCATCGCGTCCGATGACCGGATCGATCTTGCCTGCCCGCACCTCGGCTACGAGATCGCGGCCGTACTTCTCCAGTACCTCATAAGTTGCCTCCGGCTCCCGGCTGGTCACCCGCTGGTGTCCGCGGATCTCCGCAAGCACACCGAGCAGCTTCTCCCGGGTAACGCCCCGGCTGGTGAATAATCCGCGCAGCTCGCGGTTCCCGCTGCTTGAATCCGAGGCCATCGCCAGGACCGCATGCTCCACCGCAACGAATTCGTCCTGCATCTTGGCCGCTTCCTGCTCCGCCTGCTCCAGCATGGCAATCAGCGCAGGCGAGGCATACCGCCGCATGGTGCCTGCTCCGCTCCCGCTTACGCTGGGTTTGCGCTGGAGCAACGCCTCCGTACCTTGCAGCAGCTCGGCTGCGGGAACATTCATCTTCTGCAGCAGCCGGGGCAGCAGGCCCTCATGCTGGTGCAGCAAGGCCTTCAGCAGATGAAGATTGTCAATCTCCTGATGCCCGCCGGAAGCCGCCAGCGACTGTGCCTCCGCCACGGCCTCTTGCAGCTTCTGGGTAAGTTTATTGAAATCCATTAGAATCATCGCCTTTCTACAATGTATATGTTAATCAGCCGGATGCCCGGCTGTTATTTACTGAATCAGAATATGCCTTACCGTGTTGCGGCTCTGCGCCGCTGCGCTCCGCCGGAGGTGCGCCGTTTCGCACCCGCCTGAAAGCTCCCGGACTCCGCCAGCTGGCGGTACAGCTTCTTCTCTGCCTCGGTCGTTCCGGCCGGAATGACCATCTCCATCCGGAACAGGATGTCACCATTCGTTCCGTCCGGACGTCTCAGCCCCTTGCCGGAGAGGCGCAGCGATCCGCCGCTGGCTATACCGGCAGGGATCTTCAGCTTCACGCTGCTGCCGTCCGGGAGCGCCACCTTGGCTTCCCCGCCAAGCACAGCCTGCCAGGGGGCGATCTCAACCGTGCCGAGCAGATCCCCGCCGTCAGGATCATAGATCTCGTGCGGCAGGAGATGCAGCGAGATTAGCAGATCGCTGCCCTGCCCGGCTCCGCTTCCACCGCCGGGTACCCGAATGACGGTCCCTTCCGCCGAGCGTGCAGGAATCTGTACATTCAGGTCCTTGCCTGCCGCCTGAACGCTGATATTACCGCCTTTGTAGGCCTGCTCCAGCGTAATCTCAAGCTGGGCCTGCATCGTACTGAACTCATCCCCCCACGGGCTTCCGCCTGGACGGGCGCCACTGCCGCCCGAGAAGAAGCCGGCGCGGTCAGCCGCGCCCCGGCTGCCGAAGAACATCCCGAACAGATCCTCTTCGGGTATACCACCGGAAGAGGCGGCTCCGCTGCTCCAGCCCGCGCCAAACGGCGATTCCCATGACGCAGAGGAGGCTGATCCATGGCTGCGCTGACCCCGTGAGCCTGCTGCGGCTCCATAGCGGAGCTCCTCATCATAGATTTTGCGCTTCGCTTCATCGCCCAGCACCTCATATGCCTCGGCTGCTTCCTTGAATTTCGCCTCTGCCTCCGGGGCCTTGTTGACATCGGGATGCCATTTTTTGGCCAGCTTCTGATAGGCCTTCTTGATCTCCTGCTTCGAGGCCTTCTGATCTACCCCAAGATGCTCATAGTAATTTGCCGCCACCGGGACCTCCTCCTTTCGTGTAATGAGAACCTTCCATCTTCCTCCGGGAAAAGACGCATTATAGCCGGAACCCCCACTACAATGCGTCTAATATGAAGTGCTATATGAAAAGCCCGGTAAAATCCTGCTGCCGCCCGGTGAACCGGATAGGCCAGCGGCTTCAGCCGCTAAGCCCTGAGTTCCTGCGGAAGCGGCAGCTTCAACCGGACTTGAATGTCCATCTGCTTCTTAAGGCTCCCCTGACGCTTACTGAAGCTCTTTCCGGCCCTTAAGCATCGCCGCCGTCCTGAATTTCGATCCGTTTGCCCTGGGACTTCTGCCGTTTCGGCACCTCCAGGCTCAGCACACCGTCCTTCAGAGAAGCACGGATGTCTTCCTCTGCAATATCCTGGACGTAGAACCGGCGTACATATTCGCCAACCCGCCGTTCGCGGCGCACCATCTAATGCTCCTTATTCTCCTCATTGCTCTCTTCTGTGCGAACCGCCTTGATCGAGAGGTAAGGGCTGGAATAATCAATGTCGATTTCTTCTTTGCGGAAGCCCGGAAGCTCGGCCTCGATCAGATATGCCCCTTCACTCTCCCGGATGTCGGTCCGGAAAGACAGCGCGTTACTTGTCAGCGGTGCGAAAAAATCATCATTAAACACTTCGTTCAGCGACTTCGCCAGCACACCAAAAGCATCATCTCTACGTTTACCAAAAGGAACCAAATCAAACATCTTTCATTCTCCTCTCATTTGACTTTGTCTGACCTATGGCTTTATTATAGCCTGCACCCCCGGAGAAAACAAAACCGGTATAAGCCGAAAATCCGGGAAAATCCGGCGTTTCGGCTCGTTTTTTATAATAAATTTTAACATTATTAAATATTTGACCTTATTTGACCTTCCTGTTCTACTTCAAATAACGCTCCCGGTATTCACTCTCCAGCATGCCCATCATAATCACATCATGATACTCATGGTTATAGAACAGCGTCTGACGCCGCAGCCCCTCCTGCACGAACCCGATGGACTCATAGACATGCGCAGCACGGGCATTATAACTGTAGACCTCCAGCTCAATCCTGTGCAGATTCAGAATGCCGAAGCCATAGTCCAGCATTAGCAGCAGCGCTTCACGCCCATATCCTTGTCCCTGATGCCGCTCGTCCCCGATGGCGATACGCAGATTGGCATTCCGGTTATCCCCATCGATATCCTGAATGGCGATGTCGCCGATAATCTCGTCGTTCTCCTTCAGCGCGATCAGCAGCAGCACCGTACTGTCATCCCCGGATTTATGGGCAATATACTGCTCAATCTGCTCCTTGGTGATATGCTTTTTCGTTCCTGTAAGCCTGCGGACTTCCGTGCCATAGAACATATGGTAATACATTTCGGCATCTTCCCCGTTAAGCGGGCGCAAATATACCTTATCCCCTGTTACAAGCCTTGAATGACCATTCATCTCTGTCCACTCCCACTGTCGTAATTGCTTTTATCGTAATATAAATCTGTATACTATAAAATATACAGAAACGTCCAATTTCAAAGGACAGATGGAAGGTGAAGCATGCTGCTTGTCCCGGATCTGAATGAACACAGCGAGACCCCTTACTATATACAGCTCTATGATTATCTGGCAAAAGCAATCCTGAGCGGCAGCCTCCAGAGCGGGATGCGCCTGCCTTCTATCCGCCGTCTGGCGGCGTTATGCGGAATCAGCGCCACTCCGGTGGAGCTTGCTTACCAGCAGCTTCTGGCAGAGGGCTTCATCGCCAGCAAGCCGCGCAGCGGCTATTACATCCTGCCCGTTCACCAGGAAGGCAGCACTGCTCCTGGCGGGGAACGGCCCAGTCCGGCCCCCCGCCCGATCACGCCCCGGGATTCACGGCACTACGCGTATGATTTCCATATGTCGCACAATGATTTCTCCCTGTTCCCGCATAAAATATGGCGCAGTCTCTACCAGGAGCAGCTGGCGAATCCAGACCTGCTCCAGTACGGCGACCCCCAAGGAGAGCCTGCCCTCCGCGCAAGCATCGCCGCCCATCTGCGGCAATTCCGCGGGCTGCGCTGCACGGAGAAGCAGATTGTAGTCGGCGGCGACCAGTATACGCTGTGTTCTTTGCTATGTCTGCTGCTGAAGGGAAGGGTTAACGGACTGGGTATCGAAGATCCGGGGTACCACCTGCTGCCAGCGGCATTCCGGCGGAGCGGATACAGCATCTTGCCGATTCCGCTCGAGGAGGACGGATTGCAGCTAGACAAGCTGTACAGCAGCGGGGCAAATGCTGTGTACATCTCGCCGTCCCACCAGTTTCCCCGGGGGATGACCATGCCGATCACCAAACGCCTCGCATTGCTGGAGTGGGCCCGGTCCACAGGCGGCTATATCATCGAAGATGATTATGACGGGGAGTTCCGTTATCACGGGCGGCCGATCCCTGCGCTGCAGGGGCTTGCCGAGGGCAGCCCGGTGATCTATATGTGCAGCTTCGCCCAGTCGGTGACTCCTGCCTTATGTATTCACTACATGGTTCTGCCGGAGGAGCTGCTGCCGGACTACCACAGCCTGAGAAGCGAGCTGTACCTGGAGCATTCGGCCTCCCGGCTTCATCAGATTGCGCTGCATTATTTCATGGAGCGGGGGCATTTCGAGCAGCACCTGCGCCGGATGCGCCTGCTCTATCAGCGCAAGCATGACCTGCTGCTGCGTTCGGTCAGGCAGCATTTCGGTGATGCCGCAGTACTCAGCGGAACGGATGCCGGATTCCATCTGCTGCTGACCTTTAAGCCGCCCGAAGCAGAAGTTGGCTCCAGAGTCAGCAGCAGAGTTAGCATTAGCACCAGCGCCAGAGAGCTTGCTGCCGCAGCGGAAGCCGAGGACATTCGCGTTACCCCCATGTCCTACACCTGGTGGGGCAAGCCGGACTACGATCAGCCTGAATTCATCCTGGGCTTCGGCGGGATCGCTGAGGACCTGATCGATGAAGGCATCCGCAGATTGGCGGTGGCATGGCTGGGCTAGCAGAGCATCAGATTTAAACCTCATTCCTGCGCAAACATTCGGATACTATAGGCGCTGGAACAGCAGTAACTGTATTCTATACAATGGAATGATGTCAAAACAGCTTCGAAATAGATTCTATTGTATTCGGTACAATGGATTGTTGAACAGAGACTATTTTTCGCCCAAAATGCCATGTTCTAATGTACGAAATACAACAGAATATCATTTTACGGTCAAATATAAGCTTTCTGTTGCAGGAAATACAATCAGCTACTTTTATCTCCAGCGAGAGGTCGGTGACGGGTGCAGGAGCTGCCTAATATCTTAAGGGCTTTTAGATCAACTATACTTCTCCAGCATATCCGCAAGCGTCCGCTTCACCTCAGCCACCAGCTCCGGCGGCTCCTGCACCGTAGCCTCGCTGCATAGGCCAATCACAAAACGCGCGAAGAAGCCCAGATCACTTCCCGGAATCTCGCCCTCCAGCCAGCCTGTGCCATCTTCACGCATATGCAGCAGCACCGGGGACCATACCTCCCCTTCGCAGGCCTGAACCCCCTCACTGCCCAGCTCCACGTATAGCTTGATAAGTCTATGCTCTGTCTGCGGCGGCGGCGGACTGCCGTATTCCTCCATATTGTCCAAGTGGATATGACGAAGATCAAGCGCGGCCGGTCCCGCTTCATCATATCCGGCAGACTGAATCCGGTCACAGCGGAAGATCCGGATGCCGCTCCGCAGGAAACAATACGCCGGACAATACCACAGGCCGTTACTGGCATAGATGCCAACGGGCTGAATCCACCTTTGCTGCCGCCGGGCCTTTGACTGGTAATCGATCAGCAGCACTTTTTGCCCGGTGGCCGCTTCCAGCAGTTGGGGCAGATAAGGGAATTCCGCCTGCCGCGCCGGGGTCAGGAAATCGATCCGGTGCTTCATCTCGTCAATCCGGTCACGGACATCGCCAGACATGTAGTTATAGAATTTGTGCAGGGCGGATAAGGATTCTTCCTTGAAGGGGAGATACTTATAATGGCGCAGGGCATGGCTGGCAAAAAAAATCGCCACCGCCTCTTCCTCCGTGAACGCAATCGGCGGCAGGATTCTCTCGCTTAGTACCTGATACCCCCCATGCGGCCCCACTTCGGAATAGAGCGGTACGCCCAGCTCCCCCAGCTCCTGCAAATCCCTAAGGATTGTGCGTGAAGAGACTTGGAATTCGTCAGCCAGCTCCCTTACGGTGAATTTGCGCTTGCGGTTGACGGTCATCATCAGGTCCAGCAGCCTTTTGGATTTCGACACAGGGTTCACTCCATTTATATTTTAACTATGACAAGACCTGTCACTATTAGAGTCTACACTATAACCATAGCCGGTTAGTACAGGCAAATATACCTTCCAAGGAGCGAACAAGACATGAAGCTGCAAATGAACCCTTATATTCTGGTGGATGGATCTGCTGAGGAGGCGATAGCCTTTTATCAGGAGGCGCTTGGCGCTGTGGTGCTGTTCAAGCAAACAATGGGCGAAGGCCCGCAGAATCCGGACGCCCCCATGACGGAGCAGGAGAAGGCGCAGATTGCCCATGCCGTGTTACTGGCGGGAGAGACGAAGTTTTTTGTGGCGGATTATGAGCCGGGTATGCCGCGCAGCCGGGGCAACAGCATCAATGTGTGTCTCTCGGTGGAAACCGAGGTTGAAGCACAGCAGCTATTCAACTCACTGAAGGCAGGCGGCACCGTCGATATCGAGCTGGCCCCGGCCTACTACAGTCCCGCATACGGCATGGTGACCGATAAGTTCGGCGTATGCTTCCAGATCTTCACGATGAACGGGCGGTGAGGCTGTTGAGGCTGAGGTAACATCGGGCCGATGGGCATTGCGGGCAACACACATTGGGGGAAATACTATGCTCAAAGCCGATGTGCCTGTGCGCTGGCCGAATGTAATCGGTTTTTCGATTACATTCGCCCCGGTAACCATCGCGCCGTCCAATATAATCGGTTTTTCGATTACATTCGGCCCGGTAGCCATCGCGCCGTCCATTTGTGGTCGGTTTTCCCACCACATCCGCATTGGGCAGATCAGCCGCAACAACGCAGACAAAGCCCTGTCCCCCGGAATCCGGCGAGACAGGGCTTTGTTCTAATATAACGCCCGCCACAAGTAAAAGGTGGCGTATGCTTCCCAACCCTGCCACGGCCGGGCCAGCTCCAGCAGCTCCGCCGGTGTCGGCTTGCGGTCCATGCCGGTCAGATGCTTGATCACGTTCTGCAGGCCAACATCGCCGACCGGATAAGAGGATGCATCGCGCAGGCAGCGCATACGGACATATTGCGAGGTCCACGGGCCGATCCCGCGGATCTGCAGCAGCCGCTGCTCGGCGGCAGCCGGGGACGGAAGCCCCAGGAGTTCCTCCCGGCTCAGCTCCCCGGCTGCGATCAGCCCGGCGACCGTAAGAATCGTCTGCGCCTTACTGCGGGTTAACTGCAAAGCGCATAATTCCTCTAGCTGCACCTGCGCGAACACCTGCGGTGCGGGGAACCGGTAGTAGGTCTGCCCCTCCCATTCCAGCGCTTCCCCGTATTCAGCGGTCAGCCGCTGCTTCAGCCTGTAGGCAAAAGCCAGATTCACCTGCTGCCCCAGAATCGCCCAGCATAACGCCTCGAACAGATCCGGGATGCCGATGATCCGCAGCCCCCGGTGCTCACTTGCCAGCGGCCCGAGCAGCGGGTCCGCTGCCGCCAGCGTGTAGAACGGGGCAAGGTCCCGGTCCAGATCAAACCACTCCACAATGTAGCGGGCCAACGCCTCCTGCTCCAGTGCACCAGGAATCGCCCCATGCAGCAGGGTTACACACAGCTTGTGATCCTCGGACACACTGAGCCTCACCAGAAGCGGGCCGCCCTCTATCCTGAACATCCGGCTGACGCCTGCTTCATCCGTGCGGAACAGGCATTCCAGCGGCGAGCGGTTCATGTACTCCAGACAGGCCCCCAGGTCAAAGTCTGCCGGCAGCGGCAGCTCAAAAAGCAAATCGTTCATGACCAGCCGCCTTTACATTCAGAATCCCCTCCAGCTGGAGTAATTCCTGCTTCATCTGGAGTCCGCCCCGGAAGCCGGTTAAGGTACCGTTCGCGCCAATCACCCGGTGGCAGGGTACAATAACCGGCACCGGGTTCTGCCCGTTGGCCGCACCGACAGCACGAACTGCCAACGGTCTGCCGATCCGCTCAGCTAATTGCTTGTAGCTGGCCGTCTCCCCATGCGGGATGGTAAGCAGCCCCCGCCACACCTCCTGCTGAAACGGAGTGCCCCACAGATCCAGCTCCACACTGCTGAAATCTACCGGCTCTCCGGCAAAATAACGCTCCAGTAGCGTTATCACTCCAAGCTGCTCAAATCTACCGGCATCCTCTATGAGCTCATGGGCAGGCGCATACATTTTCAACCATGTGGCAGGTAATTGCCCTTCGTCCTGCGGGAAGGATAAGCGGATCAGTCCTTTATCGCTGGCCCACAGGGTCCACTCTCCGTTTCCGGGATTCAGGGTATGATGATAAATCGTAATAGTATTTGTACTCCGGCTGTTATTCCGGCTTGGGTTCATGTTGGTTTCCTCCTTCGTTATGCTTGCTGCGGTACTCTGTAGGGGACAGCCCCGTCTTCTTCACGAACCAGGCGGCAAAATGAGAGGGCGTACGGAACCCCACAGCCCCGCCAACTTCAGCCATTCCCGCCGCAGTCTGCGTCAGCAGCCTGCAGGCTTCATCCGTGCGCAGCGTGTCCAGTCTGGCAGCAGGTGACAGGCCGGCAACCCGCTTATAGGTGCGCTGCAGGTGGAACGGGCTGACCTTCAGCTCTGCGGCCATCGACTGGAGGGTCAGCTTGCTGCCGAACCGCCCGTCCATAATGGCATCTGCCTGCGCCGCCAGGACCGCGTCCGGCCGGAGGGTGCCGCCTTCCTCGGGGCGGCATCTTTTGCAGGGACGAAAGCCTGACGAAATAGCCTCCTGCAAGGAGCCATAGAATATAACATTCGTTGCCTTCGGTGTTCTCGCCCGGCAGGACGGACGGCATACAATATGGGTCGTCAGCACCGCCGTATAGTAGATCCCGTCATAGGTCGGCTCGCGCCGCACTACCGTTTCATAGATATGCTCGAACAATTGCGGGTCCATCCCCATCACCTCTTACCGCCAGTATAAACGATTCGTTTCGGCTTATGCAGCCTATTGCAATAGGAGAGCAAGATTACGACAGTGAGGCAGATGGACAAACAATTGGAAAAACGTAATTTACCTAGCCGATTTCCGGGCAATACGAGGAAGAAAGTGGAAAACCGCGGCTAATAATGCTATTATTGACTGCTTGAATTAAAGTCAGGGAAGGACACAAAACCCAATGAAGTTATCAGATATCCGCTGCGAACGCCTAAGTAAGAAGGATTCTATCGCAGCCGCAAAACTATTGAGCCTGGACGCGGACACCGGTCCCGACCTCCTGCAGGTGCTGGAAGAGGAGCCGGAAGTGTTTATTGCCGCTTATGTAGGCGAGACGCTTAGAAGGATAATTTATAGCCTAAAGCATATAAATTCTTATATTTTAAAAACTCCGGACAACTCAGAGCATTCCCGGTCAGGCCCTTCCCTGCCCGCTTCTCTACAATGAATAGTGAAAGGGAGATGAGGAGATGGAGACGATACGGCTGCTCCAGCAGGCGATTGATTACGTAGAGCAGAATCTGCAAAACGCCATCGGCGTCGAGGATATTGCCGGAGCGGCGATGACCTCGAAGTACCATTTTCAGCGGATGTTCCATGTCTTGACAGGGTTCACTGTTACCGAATATGTACGCAACAGGCGGCTTACACTGGCGGCGGAAGAGCTGGCCGGAACGGACGGCAAGGTGATCGACATAGCGCTGAAGTATGGGTACGAGACGCCTGAGGCCTTCACAAGAGCGTTTCAGCGGGTACATGGGGTGACTCCCAATATGGCGAAGAAAAAGAACGTGAAGCTCAAATCGTTCTCCCGCATCTCCTTTCAAATTCAAATCAAAGGGGAAAGCGAAATGAATTACAGAATGGTTCAAGAGAAGGGCTATAGAGTCATGGGTAAGGAGGTTATTATCCACCAGGATGCTTATAGTGAAATCCCTGCGTTTGTAGAGAAAATCTGGAACGATGGGACGCATGACCGGATTAACGAATGTGCCGGAAGACCCGCAGGTTCACTGCTGTTCGGTTATTATTATGACTTCAGCGAGGACGGAACCAAACGGTATCTGATGGGAACGGAACTGCCGGAAGGACAGGACGTCCCGGAGGAGCTTGACCAACTGACTGTGCCTGACCAGACGTATGCTGTATTCGAAAGCCGTGATTCATTTTCCGGGGACACAGAGTTAGACCTTGCGATTCTGAATGTGTGGCGGCGGATCTATTCGGAATGGTTCCCGTCGTCAGGCTTTGAGCAAGTGGAGGGGCCTTGTCTGGAGAAGTACTACTGGACGGGCGACACACATGAGGAGTCAATCTGCGAGGTATGGATTCCTGTGGTGAAGAAATAAATACAAGATTACTGATAAGCCCTCTACCAGCCATAACGGCATCTGGAGGGCTTTTTTGCGGACAGTGGTAAGAAATCATACTCTCTCAGTTTAATCTTATAATCAGTGAATGTAATGAATTCTATGATTCTCCTATGAGCTTGTTTACTTTTGAAGCAAAAGCATCCCAGCTTGTATCATATCCAACACCGTAATTCCATCCGTTAGTACGCAGCCTTTGAGCTAAATGGATGTAATCAGCACGTTGCTTATCGTTTAGGCTAACATCAAAAGTACCGTCACCCGCCTTAAACGCATTCATGTAATCGTACAATTTCATTAGGATATCTTCCTTCCCCTTATCGCTTTCCATTCCACTGTGTAAGATAATCGAATCGATCGCATCATCTAGTTTCTGTGTTACAAGAGTTTCATTTTCCCAATTATGATCTTGTTGATACTGTATAGTTTCCTCAAGTTGAACTAGATCTCGTTGGATGTAAGCATTCAGTAATTCATGTCTCAACTCTTCATTCCTACTGACACGCTTAAACTCCATAAAAAACATAGCATTTCCGAATAGAGAAACTACTAAAGCTACTAAAATCCAGTCTTTTTTATTCATGCTTTCTCCCATACTTATCCTAATTTTAATTTCAAGTTATACTCAATATATACAAATTACTGGAAGGGAATGATTGGTCTATGTCTTCATTAAAAAGATGGTTTCCTGCCTGTTGCATTATGCTGTTCATGCTTATGCTTCCCAACGTTATTCTGGCAGCCCCTGCTTCCAGCCCGGCCCGGTCAACCACAAGACCTATACAGGTGAACATCGATGGTGCTTTTATCTCCGCTGATCGCAGTCCCTTCATACTGGCTGGCCGAACGATGATTCCCATCCGCACGCTTGCTTCCCTGGGGCTCCACTATTCCTGGGATGGTATCCGCCATACAGTAACAATTACGAATTCCTCCAATGACCAATTTGAAATGACTCAGGGACAATCGATTGCCTATAAGAATGGCGTACCGGTACAAATGGATAGTGAAGCCAATAATTACAACGGACGACTCATGGTTCCCGCAAAGTTTATCAGTGAGGCATTTGGATACAGTGTGTACTACGAAAAGATAAGAGAAATCATCTTCATTCAGTCCAAGAATTTCACTCCTGATACCCAGGCCATCCATTCAGCAGATCTTAAGCAGGCCCGCCTGGCGGCCATTTCGTTGCCGGTTCGCTACTCTTTCAAGCCTGGTACAAGTGTACAAAGTGATCGATCCCAATATTTCACCTACTCCTTTGCTTCAAAGGACGCCACCCGCTATGCCTACAGCAGTGGAGAAATAACCACTGTGGTTGAGATTACAGGCACAACGGCAACAGCCATATGGCAGGCTTCGGAGGCAGATATCCCCGGTTATCCGGCAACTACGTTCGGCGGTGTGCAGCCAGCGTATATTTCCGATCTGTTTCAGGATTCTTTTAGCTACAACAACGGGGTGTATGGCAGTTATCACAGGCTTAGCGACGGCACTGTAACAACAGCTAAATTCCCAGGTAAACACCCGGGTCTTACTGACGCTGATCTGATCCAGGCGATCCCGGAGTAGAGAACCTATATGCCGAAGTTAGCTCCCGGGAAAAGGGTGTACCGGTCCAGATATTTTGCAGTGTCCGGTACAACCTTCACGGATTTAATTTTCCCTTGCCCAAAAACAAAATTCCACCGCTCCACTTTCACCTTATACTCATCTTCAGCAGTTACTCTCTGCACAATCCGCACGGTTAAGGTACTGTCTGTACTTGCAACAGCCTTCATATCAACAATCGTCCCCATATTATACGTTCCCAACGGGAAGCTTTCGTTATAGATGTCCGTCTTGAAATCAGGCGTAACTGTATTGAGAACTCCTTGATGATCCCGTTCGTCATACGCCATAATCCATCTGTATGCCAGGTTCCGGTTCGCTACATAAGTCACGCTGCCGCGCTCCATTCCGAAATTCGGATCAGAATCCACATATACGGTTTTACTTGTGTTATCCCACTGAATACTGGCGTCAAATCCTTCTGAAACGGCCCGAATCGGGACATATACCGTACCATTAATAATCCTAGGCTGCGTCTGAGTTTTCACTTGATTACCATTTACGATTATTTTTGGAGCGACGGTAGCCGCAAAGGCTCCCGCACTAAACACTAGGGTCAAGGCTAATCCTGATATGCCTATTTTCAAAAGTTTGTTCATTCTTGATCTCTCCCTGGATGACAGATTTCTATCTTAGACGCCGCTCAAGCATATTTGTTTCTATAAAATCAAAATACTGTAATTATTCGTTTGATTGCCCGCAATGTTGCATTTTGTGCAGGATCACAGCTTCGGCCGCTGTTCCCCTAAATTTTCAATTTGGGGCATATCATACCTGCCAGGATTTCAGACTTTTGCGGGTTACGCTATACAATAATGATATAATGGAACGACGGATTCACCCAATCTGCTACAGGAGAACGATAGCGATGCAGTCAAACTATATGATGGATGCTGCCGGGTGGGATAAGCTCATCTCGGAGGTTGCCCATTCTTTCGATGATCTGACCCTGAAACGGGGATTTCAATATTATAAGCAGCAGCGCGTGCAGGTCTTCAGGGTGGTCACGCCGCACAGAATCATGTCGCTGGTCGAAGGCCGGGATGATTATGCGGTCTCCATTGACCTGGACGATCTGCAGGAGAGCCATTGCGATTGCCCCGTATCCGGGATGTGCAAGCATATGGCGGCTGTGCTGATGCAATATGCCGAGGAGCAGGAGCGGCCTGTACATTCCATCGCGAACGCCAAGGCGCTGATTGAACAGCCCAAGCTTCATCCGGCTAAGGCGTCCGCTGTCCCGGGACGGCGCGGGGAACAATTGAAGAAGCTGGCCGCCCTGATTCCTGAGGCTACGGTGCAGCAGTGGCGTGAATACATGGCGCTGCTGGTGGAGCCGCTTGCCCATACGGTGCGTAACCCGCAGTATGCGGACCGGGCGCTCGCCGCCATCACCGGGGGCCAGCCCAAGCTGCCTCCCGCAGCTGCCCAACTGTTCAAATTACACGCTCATCTCTGTGTGCTGGAGAGTATCCTCCGGCCTGGCGGGACCTCTCTCACGGCGAACCCCATGTCCCTTGGTTATTCCGTGGGCTATTACACCTCAATTGCGATTTCCGAGCTGCAAAAGCATATCACAGACATGATGAAGCGGGGTCTGCCGCTGGCGGAAGCCCCTGAGGAGTGGACGAGAGTCCACGATACGATTGCCTATCTGCGGACCGAGATGCTGAACGAAACGCGCGACCGCGCCAGAGAACAGCCTTATTTCTCAGCATGTTACAGCCTGCTGTGGATCAACTGGATTACCCCGAATCTAAGCGGACCGGAGCTGTACACCCAGGAGCTGGCGGAGCTGCAAAAGGCCGGAGAAAAGCTAAGCGCCGCGGCTCCCCGCCATGCCCTGCTGCTGGCTGAGAGCCGGATGCATGCGCTGCTGCATGAGGATGCGGACGCTCTTGAGAAGCTGAACACAGCGGCCGAACGGCCCGGGCTGCACCCGGAGGAGCTGATGAGCTTCCTGCCTCCGCTGGCTGAAGCCGGTCAGTGGAGACGCCTGACCCTGTGGCTGGCCGCGCTCGGTCCGCTGATGAACAGCCGAATGTACAATCTGCTGGATTATGCGGGCTACTGGGATGAGGCGGTCCGTCACCTGCCCGATGAAGAGCCGCTGATGTGGGAGACGCTGTCAGGGATGCTGCCGCTGTCACGCGAGATCTATGAAGTCCAGCTGCTCGCCTATGGCAAATGGCAGGAATGGATGGATATGCAGATCTCCTCCGGCCATCAGCCCTCTGACTTCCGGGTGAGCGATCTGCAGCCGATCGAGAAGAATGCGCCGGAGCTGCTCCTGCCGTTCTATCATCAGGCGGTGGAGCGTTTCGTGCTGGACAAGAACCGGCACAGCTATAAAGCGGCTGTGAAGCTTCTGAAGCGGCTAGCCAAGCTATACAAAAAACTGAAACGCGAAGCGCGCTGGGAAGTGTTCCTGGACGGCTTCACGGATAGACACAGCCGCTTGCGCGCCCTTCAGGAGGAGCTGCGGAAAGGAAAACTGATCCCATGAATATGAAGATGCGCAATATTACCGTCCAGCTCGCCCTTACCCAGTATGGCGATGCGCTGATCTACGGTGTGGATGACCGGGATGATTATATACCCGGTGTCCAGCTCAAGCAGAAGCTGTTCGCCTGGCATGAGGAATCCTTCTACGGCACCGAGCTTAGCACCTCGAAGGCCGATGAAGTCGAGCTGGTGGTGCTGCCTGCCGAGCAGGTCCTGCCGTTCTTTGCGGACCTGCGGCTGCTCCGGCATGTCGGCTGGAGCTGGCAGGGCGATGCCCAGCTGTTAACCCGGCTGGCCCCGCTGCTGGCCGGAATGCTGGAGGCCCGGCAGTATGCCCCCAGCTTCGCAGCGTACCGTGAAGGCCAGCTCCGCTGGGCCTGGACGGAGCAGGTGCTAGCAGAAGCCGCCGAGGCAGACTGGGACGATGCGGCCGCGCTGCATCGTCTTCAGGAGCGCAGCGGGTTCGCCGAAGGGCTGCAGGCCGCCTTCTCGGCGGCGGTCTTCCAGCGGTACTACAGCACCGAGGCGCAGGCCGGTGATCTGCGCAGTGAATTCCCGCTGCTGTTCAGCGCAGGCGGGAGAAGCGCAGCCGGTATGGACGAGGACAGCTGGCTGATGTCCATCGGCTGGAAGGCAGACACCGCGCCGTTCCGGCCGGTGCTGCAGCTGCTTGAGCCTGACGATGAGCTGCCGCACTGGCGGCTCCAGCTGCTCCTCCAGGACAAGCGCGACGAGTCCGCGCTTGTGCCGCTGCGGCTCACCGGGGACGGCGAGCCGCATGGCACTTGGCCCGCAGCGTGGACAGCGCATGTCCACGAGCGCGCGGGCGGGTGGCTGTCACGGCTGCGTGACAGCCTTCCGGAGCACATCGGGCGCGGCGCCGATGTGCTGGCAGAGCCGCTAAGCGACGAGGTCGCGTGGCGGTTCCTCACAGCCGACAGCCGGGCGCTGCTGGAGGCTGGCTGGCAGGTGCTGCTGCCGGCGTGGTGGGAAGCCGCCAGCCGCAGGAAGCCGCGCCTGCGCGCGAAGATCAGCTCCGGCACGGCTGAGGGCAGCCGCGGGCAGTCGCTGTTCGGCCTAGATGCGCTCGTCGATTTCGACTGGCGCATCTCCATCGGCGACGCCGACCTGTCCGAGGCAGAGTTCGCGGACCTTGTCGCCCGCGGAGAACGCCTAGTCCAGTTCCGCGGTAAGTGGATTCCGCTGGACCCTGCGCTGCTGGCGCAGATTCAGCGGGCCATGGCCGGGATGGACAAGTCGCGCGGCTTGTCCTTCCAGGATGTGCTGCAGCTGCACCTGCTGAACGAAGGGGCAGACGGCGATTCGGAGGAAGCGGAAGCGCAGCGTGCCGAGGAAGAAGCGGTCCGCGTCCGGCTGGAGGTCGAGCTGAACGAGCATCTCGTGAAGGTGATCGGCCAGCTCGGGCAGCGCAGCCAGTGGCCGAAGCCGGAGGTGCCGGCCGGTCTGCACGCCGAGCTTCGAAGCTACCAGCATGAGGGCTTCGCCTGGCTGGTCTTCCTCCGCCGCTTCGGGCTGGGCGCTTGCCTGGCCGATGACATGGGGCTTGGCAAGACGGTGCAGCTGATCTCCTACCTGCTCCATCTGAAGGAGCAGGAGGAGGAAGCGGCTGCTTCCGGCGCACCCGTGGCCCGGCGGCAGACCGAACCGGCCGGCTGGCCTTCGCTGATCATCTGCCCAACCTCCGTGCTGGGCAACTGGCAGAAGGAGCTGCAGCGCTTCGCGCCTTCCCTGAACGTGATGCTTCATTACGGAAGCAGACGGCTGGATGCCGGATACTTCTACGGCGCGGCTTCGCAGGCGGATGTCGTGCTTACCTCTTACGCTACCGCTGCACTGGACCAGGAGCTGCTGAAGCAGTTCACCTGGGCAACCGTATGCCTGGATGAAGCACAGAATATCAAGAATGCCGGAACGAAGCAGTCCGCTGCCGTGCGCAGCTTCCCGGCCCTGCACCGGATCGCCCTGACCGGAACGCCGATTGAGAACAGGCTGTCCGAGCTGTGGTCGATCTACGATTTCATTACACCTGGTTACCTGGGCAGCCCGAAGGGGTTCCAGGACCGGTTCGCAAATGCCATTGAGAAGGAACGCAATGCCGAGCGGACCGCAGATTTGCAGCGGCTGGTCAAGCCGTTCATGCTGCGCCGCAAGAAGAAGGACCCGGCGATCCAGCTTGATCTCCCGGATAAGAATGAGATGAAGACCTATATCAACCTGACAGCCGAGCAGGCCGCTCTCTACGACCAGAACGTGAACAGCCTGCTTGAACGGATGCAGAAGCTGGAGGGCATCGAACGCAAGGGGGCCATTCTCGCCGCCTTGACCAGCCTGAAGCAGCTCTGTGACCATCCGATGCTGCTGACCAAGGAGGCACTGCCTGAGCCGGAAGACGGCAGCGCTCTGGACACCACCTCCTTGATCGAACGCTCCGCCAAGCTGGAGCGGCTGCTGGCCATGGTCCGCGAGCTGCGCGAGGAGAACGAGCGCTGCCTGATCTTCACCCAATATGTAGGCATGGGTAAGATGCTCCAGGCCGTACTTCAACAGGAGCTTCAGGAACCGGTGCTGTACTTGAACGGCAGCACGCCGAAGAACACGCGCGACCGCATGATTGAGCGGTTCCAGGCTCCCGCGCTGCCTGCGGGGGAAGCCGCTGCAGGTGCAACTGCCGGAGCACAGCCGTCCGATCAGCCGAATGTATTCATCCTCTCGCTCAAAGCGGGCGGGGTTGGCCTTAACCTGACGGCCGCCAACCATGTGTTCCATTTCGACCGCTGGTGGAATCCGGCGGTCGAGAATCAGGCCACGGACCGTGCTTATCGAATGGGCCAGACCCGGGATGTTCAGGTGCACAAGTTCATCTCGCTCGGCACGCTGGAGGAGAAGATTGACGAGATGCTGGAGAGCAAGCAGCAGCTCAGCGACGACGTTATCTCCGGCTCCGAGGGCTGGATCACCGAGCTGTCCACGGACGCGCTGAAGGATCTGTTCACGCTGCGCCGGGAATGGGTAGGATAACCCGCTGCTGCGGATACCCCCTGTTCCGGCTATCTTTTATCTGCTACAGGTCTGGCATCGGTCTGTTACCAGTCAGCCAGCGTGGCAGTAACGGGCGTTCACCCGGCGGTCTTCACCATTGCTCAGACATTCTGAAGGTAACCGCCACATTGTCCTCACCGGCAAGCGAGCTGACCACCAGCGTGACCGGCAATAGCTGAAGATCGTAAGCGAGCCGCTGATTCAGCAGATTCGCCGCCACATTCTGGTACGCCCCGGATATGCCGGAGCCGATGCCTTGAGTCAGCACCCGTCCGCCGGTGACCGATGTACAGGTATAGTTCACCAGTAACGCTGTTTCAGTGACAGGGATAGCCGTAGTCGGTGTAGGGTAATTCACGAAAGCCCCGTTAACGGTCCCCCCGGCTATCACCTTATAGCGGATGGGGGTGGAGGCCAGAATCTCCAGCCCGTCTGGAACGATCTCGGCGGCCACTGCTTCAGGAACGGCGATCGTGGTGCTTCTGCGGAAGCTGAGGGCTGCGGTGTCGCTGCCGGTTACGGGAATATTGTTACGGAATTCAGAGGTAATCCGGCTCACCGCTATGGGCTGCAGGGAAACGGGAATCCAGAGCCCGCCGCTGTCCACCAGATAGATCCGGACCCGGATCTGCTCCTGGGAGTAAGCAATGTTGAATTGGAAAAAATTCTCCGTAATATTATACGTTTTGGTCATAACTTCCCGATAGTTCGACTCAAACAGCTCCTGCGCGAACAGCGTTGCGGGGCTTACATCATTATTTAACCCGGTTAAATAGACCGTTCCCTGTGCTACACCATTGTTCACTACCTTCACCACAGCCTGACTGATGGGCCCTGCTCCCGGGGTAGGGTTCTTTGTTAACATATTGGTTGTTAATATAGGCATAGTTATCACCCTCCGATTAGAGCCGTATTCAATAGGATATGCAGATGAAAATGGAAGTTTCTAGTCGGTTGACAGACCATGGCACATGTCAAATCACACACACTCCCGCTTACTGGGGGTTGTTGCCAGATGACAAGGACTGTGCTAAAATCAATGTAACTTTTTAGAACGGAGGGTTGCGTGTGATAGACTATATCCGGATTCGCACTTTGCGCGGCTAATTATTTTCCCATAGCGCGAAAGCTCTGCCTTGTGCAGAGGACTCAGGATAAGTCTGTCCATAACACGTAACCCATAGCATACACCTGTTAATCCGCAAACCGTACACTGATACCCGGAACCGGTACACTGTGCCCACTAGTGCATGTACCGCTTTGCCAGAATCTGTGTTTGCCGGGAGGATTAGCTTTATATCTTTTTAAGCTGCCGGGGCCTTTCGCCCCTGCCGCTTAAATCTTCATGGTGTCTATGGCAAGTATGGCCGTATAGCTGCTGCTCCCGTGCAGCGGGCTATACCAGACTTTATTCTGTTGTTCCTCCACCTACTGTTAGCACAGGCAGACTGCCTGTGCTTTTTTGATGCCCAAATTACACTATGGAGGTTGATCTATATATGGAACCCGTACAACAGAAAGCCGTTATCGTCGGCGTACAGCTGCAGAACGACACGAACTTCGCTTATTCCATGGAGGAGCTGCGTAATCTGGCAGCCGCCTGCGAGATTGAGGTCGTGGCTGAGCTTAGCCAGAAATCCAGCCGGGTGAACCCTTCGCATTACATTGGGTCCGGCAAAATCCAGGAGCTGGCGCTGCTGATGGAGCAGCATGATGCACCGGTCGTTATTTTCAATGATGAGCTGTCTCCCTCCCAGATCCGCAATCTGGAGTCATCACTGGACCGCCAGGTCATTGACCGGACCATTCTGATTCTGAATATCTTCGCCTCGCGGGCGAAGACCAAGGAAGCCCAGCTTCAGGTAGAGGTCGCACAGCTGCAATATATGCTGCCCCGCCTGAGCGGTCTGCGTGAGTCTCTCGGCAGACAGGGCGGCGGGGCCGGTCTGAAGAATAGAGGGGCCGGGGAAACCAAGCTGGAGCTGGACCGCAGACGGATTGAAGAGCGGATCTCCGCATTGCAGTTAGAGCTGCAGACGCAGGTCGCAAGGCGCCAGATCCAGCGTAAGCAGCGGCATAAGAACGAGGTGCCTGTGGTCTGTCTGGTCGGCTACACCAACACCGGCAAGTCCAGCTTAATGAACACCCTGGTGGAGACCTATCATCCCGGTTCGGGCAAAGGGGTGCTCGCCAAGGACATGCTGTTCGCGACGCTTGAGACCTCGGTGCGCAGCATTGTGCTGCCCGATCACAAGACCTTCCTGTTAACCGACACCGTAGGCTTCGTCAGCCAGCTGCCCCATCATCTGGTGAAGGCGTTCCGCTCGACCCTGGAGGAAGTAACAGAAGCGGATCTGCTGATTCATGTCGTCGATATTGCCGATCCGCAGCATGAGCAGCATATGGCTGTAACGAATGAGACCCTGAAGGCGCTGGGCGCCGACGGAATTCCTACCCTGTACGCCTACAACAAGGCCGATCTGAGGGAGGAGCCTTACCCGCAGGTGGAGGAGAATTCTGTAACCCTGTCTGCTAAGAAAAACCGCGGGATCGCCGAGCTGGTCACTCTGATCCGCAGCCGCATCTTCACCGACTATGTACAGTGTGAGATCCTGGTCCCGTTCGACCGGGGCAGCATTGTCTCCTACTTCAACGAACATGCCGATGTGCAGTCCGTCAGCTACGAAGAGCAGGGCACACGCCTGAAGCTGGAATGCCGGGCCGCCGATTACGAGCGGTTCAGAGATAATTTTATAGAGCTGCCGCAATAAAATCACTGAATGTCAAAGGAGCTGGTCCCCGCATTACGGGGGCCAGCTCCTTGTGTTGTAGCCGGTTTTCGCATACGTTCTGAAGTGTCCCTTCCTTTCATGGCAGTGCTCCGCCTATCTCTTGCCCATTCTGAGCATTGTCTCTCACCGACCGCTTGTATGGATCGCATTGTTGCACATCTTGCAGGATTCTTCCAAAAATGTTACTGCCTATGGTACATTATTGCATCATTTGCAGGAATTCCGGTGCTTAGTACAACTTAACGCTAGCTTTGTTGCATTTCGTGCTGGATTTCAGCATAAGCCGTTTCTATGGGGCAGTATTGCTGCACTTCTTACAGGATTTCTCTACGATGTTACGGGCTGCGGAGCATGGCGTCCATCCATCATCGCAACAGCACCAATTGTATTCAGTTTCTCGCATACATTTAGTCCAAGCGCGGTGCACTGGCCTATTGTATTCGGTTTTTCGCATACATTCGGATCATGTCCGGTCGCATCACCCATTGTATTCAGTTTTTCGCATACATTCGGATCATGTCCGGTCGCATCACCCATTGTATTCAGTTTTTCACATACATTCGGATCATGTCCGGTCGCATCACCCATTGTATTCGGTTTTTCACATACATTCGGATCATGTCCGGTCGCATCACCCATTGTATTCGGTTTTTCACATACATTTGGTCATCGGCCATTGTGCCAGCAAATTGTGTTCGGTATTTCGCATACATTCAGCCTTTTAGCGGTGATGTCATCGCTCTCCCGGAGCGGGCCGCAGGTTAAGTACGAATCCGCCCTTCATGCTATTCATGCTGTTCACGCCTCTTACACCCCGCTCTCCCTTCTCAACATTCGCTTCATTCTCATGATTCCATTCGTCGACCCTCTTCTCTCCCGCCACCTTCCTTCCTGCAACTCTCTGCGTTCTGCTCCCTCCGTGCTCTCCTCCGCCGCTTACCCGCAACGCGCCCTCATCCGTCGGCTCCAGAAGCGGGGCAAAGCTCAACTCCCCCTCCTCCCGAACCTCCAGAGAGAACACCAGCGCTGCCTGCTGCATGGAGGTGAAATCCAGACTCCTGCGCGGACCGGCGTAGAGAATCATATCGATATTCATGTGGCCGTCTGCCTTATGAACCTCCCATGCCAAGCGGTTCCTTGCATCCACTGGCCCGCTGAATGCCGCGAACCAGGTGGTCAGGCTAAACACCGTCCCTCCGATGCTGATCAACGCACCTTTCTCTGTTAATCCGGCTGTAACTCCCTCCAGAGCGCCGCCAACCTCCAGCCGCAGCCGCAGGTCCGAGGCCGCAATCACACCGCCGGTCCGGTCCAGATTCGGATGAGTATCCCCGCCATCCGTTATAAAATCGATCCCGAACAGCACATGGCCTGCCTCCTGCAGCGATTGGAAGCGTGCGGAGCAGTAGTCATAGCCGTCATGCAGGCAGCGGAGCCGGATATAGGCAGGCTGACCGTAATGATCTGCATAGATCAGCAGCGGCCGTCTTTGGTTCCACAGATCACTGTGGGTGAAGGAACCCATGCTCCACTGCGGAGTCATATGAGTGACCGCCCACTTGCCGCCATACTCCTGCCTCTGCCTATGCACCTGACCCAGACCCTGCTCCCCCTTCCATCCTTCCCCCAGCTCCAGTTCCAGCTCCACTCCCCGTTCCCGATCCTTACCCTGCTCTCCCCTCCGTCCTTCCTCCAGCTCCCGCCCTTCCCCTTTTCCTTTTCCTTCTCCCTCCCCTTCCAAGCGCTGCCTTACCTCCTTCGTATCAGGAACCTTGAATCGATCCAGATAAGCAGGGGGACAATGGATGCCGCTCATATACCATTCCTCTTCGTAGGGCAGCTCCTCCCATGGGAAGAACATCACGGCTCCTCCAGTCGCCAGTTGCAGAAACGCCTTGCTCTGGTCCTCCAGCAGCACCCCGTAGCAGCGGGAATGCGGCCCGGACCACTGGGCCGTGGCGGGATGATAATACCCGGCCACGGTCCTCCAAGTCAGTTCAAGCAGCTCGCCGGTCCAAGCCTTGACCCTGCTGTCCGAGGATTCGGACTGAAGCTTCGACAGCTCCAGAATGGCAATGTAGGTGTAGACCGGGCTGTTGTATTCCTGAAAGGCCCCATGCTTCAGGGTATGAGCATGTAGCCTCCTTAGCCGCTCCAGCCCATAGTCCGCATAATCCTTACGCCCCAGCTTCTCCCCGGCAATTCGGGTCACGAACGCGCCAATTATCGCAATATTGGTATAATCCAGTCCGACATTCCGCCGGATAATGGCTTCGCAGGCACACTCTATGGACAACACGGCCGCTTCCCGCAGATCATCCGGGAAGCGGTGGCCGTGACGTGAAAGGGCCTGCACCAGTCGGCTGCCGCAGAAGTCCGCCCAGTTCCAGTCCGGCGGAGCCATCTGGTCCAGCGGCTCTTCATAGAACCAGGACCAGATGCCGAAGGTATCATGCGCCGGGTCCATATCCTGCAAGGAGATAACCTGCAGGATAATATCGAATGCCCGCTGTTCATAACGGGCCAGCTCCGTGTCAAGCAGTCCAAGTGCATAGCTGAGCGAGTCTCTGGTGGAGTGGATGAACTCCGCCTGCTTCAGCGTTGTATGATAACCCGGGCTGCTGAGCGGGGAGCGCAGCATGCAGATCGCCGGATCATAGCTGGATTCCAGTCCCGCCATCTTATGGATCAGCCGTTGCCGCTGATCCAGCCCTCCACACCCCGCTTCTGCGTTATCCTTCACGGTCATCCCCCTGCCTCCCCTTCAACATTTAATGAACCCAACCCCTCGGATTGCGCCTGACGTTGCTGATCCTCCTGACGTTGCTGCCCCCCTTGACGCTCTGAATGTTCTTGACGCCCTTGGTCCTCTTGTCGTCCCTGGCGCTCCTGACGCTCCTCATGCTCTTGACGCCCCCGATGCCCTTCATACTGTTTCGTATGCCCCCCATTCAATGCCTCTGTCAGCAGCTGCATCACCAGCCCTTGCCCGTACAGTGCCGGATATCTCCCGATGGTGTTATAGGCGGCTATCGACGGCATGACCGGGGTGCCTCCCGAGACCCCCTGCACCTCACCGTCTTCACGGATAAGTGGAAGAATACCCGCAAGGGCCGCCTTCGCGTTCTCCAGATAATCCTCCTCCAGCAGTCCGCTCTTCACCGCCTTCAGGAAGCCGCAGGCAATCCCGGCGCTGGCCGAGGTCTCCTCGTAATAATCCGGCTGATCGAGCACCGTATGCCACAAGCCGCTGGCCCCCTGAGCCTGCCGCAGCGCAGAAGCAAGCCTGCGGTAGCGGCTGTACAGCTCCTGCGGAATAACAGTCAGGCTTGCGGTCCCGGCCACAATCTCCGGGACCGCAAGTGCCACCCAGGCATTGGCCCGGGCCCAGCGGGCTGCCGACATATAGCTGCCTGCCCGGCTGTTCCAGCCATGGAACAGCAGCCCCGTCGACGGGTCCTGGAGCAGCCGAAGGTGCAGCAGCGTCTGCTGCACAGCGGCGGCGGCAAGCTCCCGGTCTCCGGTTAGCACGGCAAGCCGGGCCAGGAACAACACGGCCATATACACCGTATCGGCCCATACCTGTTCCGGGAATTCCACCGCCTCTGTCACCGTATGCTCCAGTGCCCCTTCCCGGGTCCGGGGGGCAGTCTCCCGTATCCATCCGGCAATCTCCTGAGCCGTGCTTAGATACCAAGGGTCCCCGGTCAGCCGGTACAATTCAGGAAACACTGCATAAGGAGCCAGCGAATTAATGACCCGAATCCCCTCGGCCTGCTGCTTATTCTGGCCCACCCAGTGCAGCAGGTATTCGATCACCTCACCCTTACCAGCAACTGTACCGTATTCCAGCAATGAGATTACACCCACGCCGGGCACCCAGTCCCAATGATCTATATCCATGGCCCAATTGCCCTGGTGCCGTTCGGAGCGCATGTATTCCCAGATACGCTCCAGCTTCTGCTCTAATGCCTGCCTGTTCTCTAATTCCCGCTTGATAGTCAAGACGTCTGAAGCCTCCCTGAATCGTAATCACCCTCTGGAATCTCTGCCTTTACTGGAGAGCCTCCCTGAACCGTAATCGCCCTCTTGGATCTCTGCCTTTACCGGAGAGCTTCCCTGGAACGGAATCTCTCCGAACAGCGCTTTAACCGTCAGCTCCACCGTATCTTCATGCAGGGAGTACGCATTCACCAGGGTATTTAAGAAGGGAATGTCCTGCAGCAGATAAGGCGTAGCGAACGAAATACCGATCGGCCGGACTGTCTCCGCATGCTGCATGGCCCAGATGGCTTTGGCTGCTTCGCCCACCGGACGGGCAGTGTTCATCATTCCGTGCAGCGGAAGGAAGTAAGGGGCGAAGGCCGCATCCCAGCGTACCCCGGACAGCTCCCATTGCCGCAGCGTCGTCAGCGGCTCGAATTCATCCAGAATATCGACCGCAAGCCCCCTGGCCTTCAGCTGCTCCACGAACAGATTCATCCGCTCATATCTGCGCCCCTCCGTCACCTTGTTCAGCATGATGACCAGCACCCGCCGGACCTTCTGCGGATTCAGCGGCAGCTGGCCGGTGCGGTTGCGCACCAGGGTAATACAGCGTCCGGCCAGCTCGCGGCTGAACTGTCTGACCTGCCGGTCCAGACTGGGCAGCAGCTTGTCGTCCAGCAGCGGCAGCGCCCGGCCATCCTCTCCCCCCGCGTGGGCAGCATGCACGCCAAGCCGCGCCTTCAGCTCCAGAATCCGCCGGACACTGGCCTTCAGCCGTTCCCGGCTGACGCGTCCATCCTCCACCGCCTGCTCCATCACCGTGAAGTATCGCACTCCCGGCCAGAGCAGCACATCCGTACCGCAATTGAAGCAGTCTATGATGCGCTGCGTATAGTCTCCCCAGGATAAGAACCCGCCCATATCCAGCGCATCTGACAACACCACTCCATCGAAGCCCAGCCGCTCCCGCAGCAATCCTGTTGTAATCCGTTCAGAGACGGTTGCCGGAATCGGCTTCGATCCGGCACCGCCTGCCCCATCTTCAATCCAGGGAAGGGCGATATGTCCGGTCATATAGGACATCACACCCTGATCAATCATCTCTCCAGCCACCTGCCCGTACGTGGAGAACCAGTCCTCTTCAGATAAGCTGTTCACCGTAGTAATGATATGCTGATCCCTGTAATCGACCCCGTCACCAGGAAAATGCTTGGCGCATGCCGCAAGGCCATGCTCCTGCATGCCCCGCATAACAGCGGCAGCCAGGCGTGCCGCCCGTCCGGCCTCATCGCCGAGACAACGGGTCGTAATCACGGGATTCATCCAGTTCAGCAGCAGATCGGTGCCCGGGGCCAGCGCCCAGGTGAACCCCGCCGCCCTGCCTTCCAGCGCGGTATATTTGCCGTATTCATAAGCCAGCGCTTCATCATCGGCGGCGGCAAGTGCAAGGAGCGGCGGGAAGGCCGTGAGACTCCTCACGGCCGAGCCT